>NZ_VRZC01000279.1 GCF_016743215.1 Geminocystis sp. GBBB08 | reverse complement strand
TATAGAACCTATTTGATATTTACGCCTGTAACCCAAATAACAAAAGGCTTTGACGAGATTAAAGTATTTCTTCTGAAATCATTATTATGTAACCATTCTAAAAAAGATACCAAATGGGTTCTATAAGGAGATGATATGACACAACAAGAATTTGAACAATTTTTTCCTTCGTTTTTTAGATCATTGTTTGAGTTATGGATAGCAAGAAACCATTTTCCAGATAATTGTAATTTGGCTAATGAACAGGGGATGAATCAAATATATCAATATCCAATTACAGATAGCATTCCAGAAAAAAATGGGGGAACGCAACAGCCAAGAGGACAAAACGCCGTTGAACAACAACAAAACCATTTTATTTTACACAATGGATTACAGGTTTTAATCTCTCCTGATGGATATGTAGTTGTTAACTTGAGTAATGAAGCCAACCTGCAAGAAATAAGATATATGGGAATAAAGGTTATCACACAAGATGAAAACCCAAAATTAAAAGTAACAAGTTTGAATTACCCTGACCAAAATAATAAGTATAGAAGTGGTTGTAGTGCTAGAGATTTGTTGCGTTTCATACAAAAAACTAAGCCTAACGTAATTCCTCAACGATGGCAAGATGCTGGAGAAGATACTGCTAAAAATTATATGAATGCTGAGTTTTTGAACTCTGGTCGTTATAGAGCAAATGATCGTTATCGTGCCTTACATCCAAATTTAATAACCAAAGAAAAACGAGAGCTTTCCCGAAACGAAAATCATGATTTTTACTTTCCTCTCTTCAATAATTTAGCTAACGAAAATGATATTGAACAAAATATTGATGAGTATAACAAGATTCAGTTTGGCAAAATATATTATGTGGAAAGACCAGATTTAGAAACACAAGCTATAGAATATTTATTTCAGCGTAAGGCTATTCGCATGAGTACACCCAAGGGTATGGGTAAGACAATGTTACTAAATCATCATATTATTCCCAATATACCCAACGATTATCAGGTAGTTATTTGTAACTGTAATGAAGCTAGGCAGTCTTTAAACGATTATAGTGATTTTTCTAAATGGTTTCTGAGTAAAATTAGTATCCAAACTATTAGTGGCACAATAAATAATCCTAACCTTGAGCAAATCACTAATGATGTTAACAATGAAATCAATACAAGATTGGGAGAAAATGTAACTAATCCAGAAATCAGTAATTTTTTAAGAGAATATTTGTTACTTCAAATTCCAGTAGGTTTAATTATAGTTTTTGAAAAATTTGACCTAATATTACAGTTGGGTATATTTGATAATAGTTTTGTTCCTCTATTGCGAGACTGGTGGATATACTCTGATAATAATATGAACATTTGGAATAAACTTCATTTAATTCTTCTTAACTCAAGTGAAGTTTATGCCAGAAATGGAGATGACTATTCCCCAGATATAGGAATACGTCTTGATGAATTTAGGGGTTTTCGAGGAGAAATTAATCAAGAAAATAATGACTTACAAGGAGAAATAATAAACTTCATTAATATGCAAGAATTGGGTTTTGAACTTAATCAACCACAAATATTAGAGATGATTAACTTAATAGCCAAATTGCCCTATCAACAACTACCTGAAAATACTCCATTAATAGACGCATCACCTTATTTACTATCGGAATTTTTGAACCGCCTCAGATATAGAGTAAACATAGAAGGAGGACAAAATGACATAATTCAACAAAACTTTGACCAAATATTAGCTCAGGCTACTACTTTAAACGGTGTTTATCGTCAACATTTTAATGAACTTTTAGCAATATTAGCAAATGACGATGATTTACGTATTTATTTGACAAAGATTGTGCATTCAGATTCGCCAGTTAATATGCAACCTCCTTTTCATTTTCGACTAGAAAGTTTAGGTATTATTAGTATTTTTAGTAATAATCAAGTTGGAGTTAAAAATAAATTGTATAAAGATTTTTATAGTTCTATTTACACTCAAAATTAAAATAAAAAATGATAGATATTTGATAGCTATTTTAAGTAATAATGATTTTATTAACTAACTATAAAAATTAAGTTATTTAACCCTATTAATTAATCATAACTACAGTATTTTAAAAATTAATAATTAAATAATTAAATTGCAAACCAAAACTATGAATAACGTAAATCAAGAAAACCGTAACTCTCCCTTTAAAGCCGGGGGTACTATAACCGAACAAAATTGTATAACCTATGTTAAACGTGAGGCTGATGCTTTACTCGAAACAAAATTAAGGGCTTTAGAATATGTTTATATTTTTAACAGCCGTCAGATGGGGAAATCATCGGTTTTTCGTACAGTGGAATATAAGTTAAAACAAGAAGGTTGGTTAAGTGCCTATATTTCTCTAAGTATAATAGGCGTAAAC
>NZ_VRZC01000278.1 GCF_016743215.1 Geminocystis sp. GBBB08 | reverse complement strand
GCATGCAATGCAAGGGGTTTAAACCCCTTGTTACCCATTGCCTATGTACAATTAATTTTGCCCAAGTACTTAAACCCTAAAGGGTTAACAGGTATCTAAAAAATTAGACAATATTATATAATCTTGGATATTTTGATTGATTTTTAACCTTTTTGTCCAAGTTTTTAGTAGTGATGAATAGAGGGTTTCTAACTAACGGAAGTAGTGAAAAGGGTTAAAACCCTTACTACCAACTATTAAATTTTTCAGCATAAACAAAAAGCCCTACCTGAATTAACAAGTAAGGCTTCGAGTATTAGATTTAACTAATTTAGATTAGAAGGTGAAGGTAGTTCTTAAAGTACCGATGACTTGACTAGAATTATTACCTTGGTTAGAAGAATTAACCCAAATAACACCGGGAGTTACGGAAATGTTATCAGTTAACTGGTATCTGTAGAATCCTTCAATGTGAAGGGGTACAGTATCATTACTAACACGAACACGACGGGTACTACTGCTTACCGGGGTTCCAGCACTATTTAGGACAGTATCGGTAACAAAAAATGTGTTAGTAGCATTATAGGGTTGAACACCAGCAAAGATACCTAAAACGCTACCTTCTTTGAATAAATCAGGGAAAGCAATACCACCACCATAACTCCAAATATCATCATTTCCACGACCGATTCTGGTTAAGTTAGTATAGTTAAAGAAAGCACTGAGACTTACTCCTTTAGTAACACGCCATGCCAATTGAGATCCGTAGGAGTTACTAATTTTATTTCCTTGATCCATAGTTGTTGTTACACTTCCACCTTTAGGAATGAAAGTATTACTAGCAACAGGAACATTACTAAAAATACTAGCTAATTGATCATTACTTTGGTTAGCAAGTTGTGTACCAACAACACCAAAACCACTACTTGCACCATATCCAAATACAGGA
This sequence comes from Geminocystis sp. GBBB08, assembly GCF_016743215.1. Lineage (GTDB taxonomy): Bacteria > Cyanobacteriota > Cyanobacteriia > Cyanobacteriales > Cyanobacteriaceae > Geminocystis. Next base: position 1,533 of record NZ_VRZC01000278.1, on the reverse strand, counting down.
CTATTAGCACTGTGATAACCACTGACATAGGTAAAGCCAAGGGCAAAGGTATCACTCATGTTAAAGTTAAGTTGACCTAAAACAGAGTAGTCACCATTGAAAATACCTTCTCCATCTTTGGGAGAGTTAGGAGAACCACCAGCTAAATAACCAACGCTAAAGGTACTAGGACCAAGTAAACTTTCTAAGAAACCTAAGCGATAACTAAAACCTACCCCTGAACCACCACCAATACGATAGATGGGACTCGAAGATGCAAAAGTACTTAATGCACCATTACCACCATCATAGTCTTCAAAGAAAGGATTTAAAGTGGGAACATAGTCAGTATGAATACCACCCCATCCTGCTATATAAGTTTTGATTTCGCTCTTCTCACTTAATTTAATCGGTGCATAGTAAGCTAACCAGTCAACTTGAACATCGTTATTGACACCGGGATATAGATTGAAAGTTTGATTTAAAGTTGCACTATTACTATTGATAGTGGGGTTAGTCACAGGTACCCCACCAGTACTAAACTGGTTTCTACCTTCGGCGTTGAAAGCACCAGCGTTACCAGCAGATAAACGAGTGATTAAAGTGTCTTCTCCAGTGAAACTGGTATTTAAAGCTAAACGGACACGATCAGCTAGAATAGCTTGGTTACCACTGTTGAAGTTTTGGGTTAATGCCATAATGACTTCCCCTTTCAACTTGGTAGTGGTAGAAAACTGATGATCTTCTAAGAAAGCAACTCTACCTTCTAGGTTGTCAACTCTTGCACCTAAAGCGGCCAACTCAGATTCAAACTCAGTCATTAAGCGTTGTAATTTAGCGATGTCTTCTCTGGTAACGGCTTCACTAGCAGCAATTAAACGTTCCATTTGTTGCATACAAGCGTTTAAACCTGCGGCGAACTCATAGCGACTTAAAGCACGATTTCCTCTGAAGGTACGATCAGGATAACCGACGATACAACCATAACGTTCAACTAAACTACGGAGAGCTTCAAAAGCCCAATCGGTAGGAGATACATCTCTGAGTTGAGATACGCTGGTTACTTGATCTTTAGAGGAGGAAGTAGTACCCTCAGCACTGTAGTTATCTAGTTGATTAATAATTTGTGTGTCAGACTCAGCATTTACCTGAGCAATTTCGTTGGCTTGTACTTGTTGAGTAGCCAAAAGACTAGCACCCACTAATAAAGGGGTTAATTTGATTGAATTCCAAAAATTTTTTTTCATAGTTAGGTATCCTCACACCTTAAGGTTTTGCTATTAACTGAATAGTTTATGTTACAGTGAACAGATTTACTTTAGTGTTTATCATAACATAAAAAAGTTTTTTTATCATTTAATTTTCTTCACTATGTTAACATTTCTTAACTTTCTCTGAAAAAACTTCAATGACTTAGTAAAACTTCAAACATCCTAGCTTATAAAATTTGAAATGGCAAGGTTCTTTAAAAATAGATGCTTTTAAGCCCTTTGCCCGAAGAATTTAGAATGAAGAAATTTACCCATTGCCCCGATGCCTTGTTCCCTATAGAAC
>NZ_VRZC01000277.1 GCF_016743215.1 Geminocystis sp. GBBB08 | reverse complement strand
TTTTTATGGGCTTTTATCAATGGTCTTGTTTTTGGTTTTTTATTTATGTAAGAATTACGTTTATCTTTGCAGCTTTGTCCACAGGTCAGTTGTAAGCGAATTTTTGCTTTTTGACGACCGCTAGGAGTCCACCATGCTGGTACAATAACGATATAACCTGCATCTTGTAAAATCCATGCAACTTCTTTGAGAAAGTCAAATGCTTCTGTTAAAGTTAAAGATAATCCTACTGGTTTATCTGTTTCTAATCCAGCCCATAATTTAGGATAAATTCTTGCCCCATAACCTAAATTTAAGAGTAAGTTTTTCTCAAATTCTTTACCAAATTTTTCTATAACTAATTGCTTAGTTTTTTTATCAAAATGCCAGTAATCTTCCAAATTTAATTTTAAAGAAGAATCTTTTTTCGATGCCACTAAAAATTCTAAATACCATTTATCGGGATTTTCTATAGAGAATAAAAAATTAAAAATAAAAACTAAATCAGCATTGTATTTTTTGATATAAACTCTTAACAGGTTTTATGACCTTAGTTAATTTTAGGTTAATTTTAGGTTAATTTTAGATTAAATTATGAAAACTTTTCCTACTTCAGAAGTTCTCAAAAAATCCTTGCCTTTTGGTTTAGCTGATATAATAGTTATTTTAGGTACATTAGTTTTACTCGCTCTGATTTCTCGAATTGGTGCGGGATTTTTAGTGAGTTTTAAGCCTCCTGATATAATCCCTACCGTAGATTTAGATCCTCGTAACTTACCTTATTACGCATGTCGTTCTACTCTCAGAATGTTCATTGCCCTCTTTTTTTCCTTACTTTTCACTTTAATCTATGGTTATATTGCCTCCCATAGTCGTAGGGCTGAACGAGTTTTAATTCCGTTACTTGATATATTACAATCCGTTCCCGTTTTAGGTTTTTTATCTATTACGGTAACAGGTTTTATTGCTTTATTTCCGGGTAGCTTATTAGGCTTAGAATGTGCCTCTATTTTTGCCATTTTTACTTCTCAAGTATGGAATATGACTTTTTCTTTTTATCAGTCTTTACGCACTATCCCAAGAGAATTAGAAGAAGCTGTTACTTTATATCATCTATCAGGGTGGGAAAAGTTTATTAAATTAGAAGTACCCTCAGCTATGATTGGTTTAGTCTGGAATGGAATGATGAGTTTTGGGGGTGGCTGGTTTTTCGTGGCGGCTAGTGAAGCTATTAGCGTCCTAAATCAAGATTATACCTTACCTGGTATTGGTTCTTATGTTACTCAGGCGATCGTCCAAGAAAATCTCTCTGCCTTGGGATGGGCTTTTCTTACCATTGGAATCATTATTATTGCTGTCGATCAAGTTTTTTGGCGACCAATTATCGCTTGGAGTGATAAATTTAGAATGGAACAAAGTCAGTCGGCTGAATCTCCTGAATCTTGGTTATTGGATTTATTGACTACGGCGAGGATTCCTCGATTAATCGGGGAATTTTTAACCCCTGTCACAGATACCATTAATCGTTTTTTATCTACTATTACCCCCCGTCATAATCATTACAAAAGTGATTTATCCGAATCAAAAAATGATCTAATTTATAACTTCATTTTATTAGCGATTATTGGACTTCTGATTGCTTTAGGTTTACACTTTATTTTGACTACTGTGGGAATAACAGAGGTGTTGAAAACTTTTAGTTTAGGCTTATTAACCCTTTTAAGAGTCACAGGTTTACTGATTTTCGCTACTTTAATTTGGACACCTATTGGAGTTGCCATTGGTTTTAATCCTAAATTAGCTCGATTTTTACAACCAGTAGTGCAATTTTTAGCATCTTTTCCCGCTAACTTTATTTTTCCCTTTGCTACCCTATTTTTTATCAAATTTGATATTAGTATCAACTGGGGTAGTATCTTATTAATGTCTTTAGGGGCGCAATGGTATATTTTATTTAATTCCATTGCCGGTGCGCAAACTATTCCTACTGATTTAAAAGAAATGGCAAACAGCTTAGGATTAAAAGGTTGGCAAAAATGGCGAAAACTGATTATTCCGGGGATTTTTTCCGCTTGGGTGACAGGGGGTGTTACCGCTAGTGGTGGTGCGTGGAATGCCAGTATCGTCTCAGAAATTGTCTCTTGGGGATCAACTATTTTAACGGCTGATGGTTTAGGCAGTTATATCGCAGAAGCTACCGCTACTGGAGATTGGGCAAGAATTACTCTAGGAGTAGGAATGATGAGTTTATTTGTCGTTGGCATTAACCGCATTTTTTGGCGACGTTTATACGAATTAGCAGTAACAAAATATCATATTTAAAAAAGAGGGTCACATGATGAATCAAGATTTAATTATAGTGGAAAATGTCCACAAAAGTTTTCCCCTTCCCGATGGTAAAGGTGAGTTTACAGTGTTAGAGAATATTAATTTAACGGTAAATCAAGGAGAAGTGGTGGCATTATTAGGGCGTAGTGGTAGTGGAAAAAGTACCCTATTACGCATTATGGC
>NZ_VRZC01000276.1 GCF_016743215.1 Geminocystis sp. GBBB08 | reverse complement strand
CTTTATAGCCGTTATTATAGCAATTAGGAATCATTTATGAGAAATTTAAACCACATTCCGCCTTTATTTAAAAGGGATTAGGGAGGATCGTATTCTCACAACTCATAACGGAATGCTATAGACAGAATAATATCTACTTTTATTCAATATCAAATATTATGGTTAGATTATTTTTTTGCCATTCAATTATCTGCACATAAAGATTTGTTTCTTTAAAATAAACTTTTTCATACGCCAATCTTAAACTTCTTTCTAAGTGATCTTTACTAACTTCATTCGCATTATTAGAACCAATTGTTTTGCGAAGTAAAATAGATAATATTTCTATCATATCATGACCACAGCATATCTGATACTTACATAAAATATCACTTTTTTTGATGTTGATTTTATTTAATAAATCTTCTTTTGAAATTGAATAATTTTGAGTTTTATTAATCACTGTTTGAATCAGTTTATCAAGATCAGTCGTTAATCTTTTTATATCTAATAATTTTGTATAATCTAAATTATTAAAAGTTAAATTTAATTGCTCACATTTAGAAATCCATCGTAAATAACCTAACTCATAACTTAGATTTAACAATACTTGTCTCATATCTAATTTAAGTTTTTTCAACTTATCTTCGGATGCAAATTCTATCAACAATTTATCTAAAGCTGGAGAATTAATTAACATCATTTCTAAATCGTGATAATCCGTTAAAAATAAGTTATTATGATTATATTTAGTATTTTCTAAATGATCAAAATCAGCGTCAACAATACCGATAATCCCCTTAATTTCATGTTTATTGAGAATATCTAATACTTGGATTACTCTTTGTTTACTAGATGGTTTTCCTTTACATATTTGAAAACGACAATTTGATTCATCAATAAAATTTTGATATAGTTTTTTATCAGAATCACCCTCAACTAATATAAAATTACCTTCAAAAGTACTTTTTTGTTGTCTAATAGTATTAGCAATACGATCGACCGTTAAATATTCTCGCATGATTCTATTTTTTTAACTCCACGGTCAAATCCCAACGATCATTAATTAAATCTGGTGAATGAGTTGCCATTAAAATATCCAAATCAGCAAGTTTTATAATACTTTCTAAATCTTTTAAAAAATCTACTAACCAACCGACATGAAGAGATAATTCTGGCTCATCAATTAATACTAAAGAATTAGGTTTAACATTGAATAATAAATCATAAAGCATAATTACTTCGTGCTGTTCACCAGAAGATAAATCGGTAGGAGAAAGTTCTTTATCTTCTAACCTGACAGATTCATTATTTTCAGTGGTAAAAATAAAACCTTTTTCCTTATCAAATTTAATTTTTTTAGAAGAATAAGCAAATTTTTTATTAATAATATCTCTAAATAATTCTATTTTATCTGCTATATCTTGAAATACTTTTAACTTATCTTCAACATCTTTGACATATATAGATAGAACATTGGTTGTATCCGTATCAATATGATCGGGTTGAATATTAAAATCAGAATTTTCTTCTTGGTTTAATAAACCAACTGTAATTAAACGGTTTCTTGTTGCCTCAAGTTCGTCTAATTTATTTTTTAATTCTTGTGTTGTTAAATTATTTGGTACTTTTTGTCTTACAACTCTTACAGGAAAAGTCCGATCCAATGATTGAGAAATATTACCATATTCTGTAAATTTATCCTGTATCTTATCCGCTAACTGTTTTGAATAAGCTGATACAGTAGAAATCATTGTAGATTGTAGATAACTTGAACGATAAATATTTCTGGAAATTCTTTCCTGATATGGATTATTCATATTAACAAGTCTTTGAGACTGTATAAAATAAATTTTTAAATTATCTAGTATGTTCTGCAACCATTCTGGTTTTTTATTAACATCTCGAATTGGTAACACAGATTCATAACGTTCAATAACATCTGATAACGATAAAACTTCTTTTGTTTGTCGATTTAGCCATTCTCTTGTGCCTATTCTCTCTAGTTCAGGAATAATATCATCTAATATTTCAATGGGAATCTTAATATTTGAGTCATTTTCTAATCTTTTAGGTATAAAAGGTTTAGATGATTCACTATTCTTGTAATAATTAATCTGAATATTCGATTTTTTATCATCATTATTTTTATTTTTGATGATTTCAATTTTAGTATTGTTGTCAAAATTAATAGTAAATTTTTCAAACGGTGTTTTTCTAAAAATTGAATAGCGTGAATTAAAAAAATCATTTAACATTGTGAGGATAATTGTTTTTCCAACACCATTTGCACCGTGAATAATTGTGATTCTTTCTTCTATATTTAAAGAAATTTCATGATTGAAAATTCCAAATAATTTCTGTACAGAAATTTTTTCTATCCTCATAATTTTTCGATTAATAACATATTCTATTAACTTAATTATAGAGTGGGCAATGCCCACCAAAACCTCATCTAAGCACTAAAATACTTAGCTACAGGATGATAACAGACGATCGCACTTGTGGACTGTTCGGGGTATATTTGTTCTGACTCATCCATATACATAC
>NZ_VRZC01000275.1 GCF_016743215.1 Geminocystis sp. GBBB08 | reverse complement strand
GTCTTTGACTCAGGGATAGAGGGCGTTGTAGTTCGTCCAGTTAGGATAACTCCTAATCAAGCTAAAAATTAGTCGATGTTATATTTGACTATATTTTTAGTAACTATTAAAGCAATAGTTAAGAATAAATTTAAGCTAAACTAGAGAAAGTTAAGAAGACTAAATTTTTTTTAATATTTGTAACAATTTATTTTTAAGACAAAAAAGATACAATTTATGAAATAAGATTCGGTTCTTCGTTTTTTTTAGCAATGGGATTAGAAGAAAATTCCCAATCTCCTTGAGTTAGACTACTTCACTTAAAATATAAACAATTATTGATGGAAAGAATTTCTGTATTAGGGTTAGATATTGGTTTAAGAAGAGTAGGAGTCGCTGGTTGTGACGGTTTAGGTTTATTAGCTACTGAATTAACTACGATTATTCGCTCTTCTTTTAAAGATGATGTGGAAGCATTCCGTAAAATCGTTATGGAAAGAGAAGCCTACCGCTTAATTGTGGGAATGCCCTACACTATTAATGGAGAAATCGGTTTTCAGGCAAAACAAGTCATTAAATACGCTAAAAGATTAAGTAAAGCCTTAGAGTTACCCTTAGAATTTATGGATGAAAGACTTACTTCTATGGAAGCAGAAGAACAACTTCGAGAGAGCAAAAAATTTTCTCAATATAATAAAGGTTTAATTGATAAACGTGCCGCTGCTATTATTTTACAACAATGGTTAGATCTGCGTAGTGATAAAGTGCTTAAATCAAAAGAATCCTAAAACAAAAAAACCACTGAAATAGGCTTTATAAATACCATCTCAGTGTTGATTTTATATTATACATTTTTCAATGTTGATTTAGTTAGATCTGATTGATACCACAGGTTAGAGGGCAAGAAGCATATACAGAAGTTTGTTTCATGGTTTCTTTGTCATGTAACCATCCTAACCATTGTACTTCATCAGGTCGAATTCCTTTAATAGTTAAAAATATAGAACTTAATAAAATTATTATAGTAGTTATACCTAAGATACTACCCGACACTAATAATATAGCACTTGTGGGAAGAATCGATTGTAAAACCACTGCGGCTAACACCCCTACCGTCATCATAATGACAACCAAAGGAAAACCCACTACCAAAAAGCATACGGTTAAAGTGAATGTCCAAATAAGAAAACTTTTTGACATACCGAACAAATAACTATTATGCCAACTGTTTTGATTAGATACTTGCATTGGTTTTGATACTCCCTAAAGATAAATATTAACGACAACAAATTCGACAATTCACTCTTTCAAATCCAAAGATAGTGATAAGTGATTCTTCTTTCATCGAATAAAGTCTTACAAAGATAAAATTTTGCTTACTATTATTCTTTTTCAGAAGCTCTTACGATGTGCCTCACCGCTTTATATAAAGTTTTTGTAAACTTCAGTAAAAACAACTAACGACTGTGTTTCTATATCATCAGTATAAAGAAGATAAAACGGAATTGAGGGATTTTGTAATATTTCTTTACTTTTAATTAGTAAAAATTGTGCTAGAAAATCATCAGTAAGGCTTAAAATGACTGATTTTCAGTGTTATTTTCGATATGATTTGAGATTCTGTTACATTTCTTTATATACTCTTATTTTTTTCTCATTTTTGGCTATTAATAATTAATTCTTCACAAGCACCAATACTTACCCAACTACTAACTCCATCCTCAAAATATTCTTTTTTCCAGATAGGGGCGTTATGTTTTAAGGTATCAATGGCATACTGACAAGCACAAAAAGCCTCTCCACGATGAGGACAACCTACGGCAACTAAGACGCTAATATCTCCTATAATTAATTTACCGATACGATGATGAATAATAATACTATTGGTATCTTGCCATTTTTCTTTGATTTGATGGCTTATTTGTTGAAAAATATTGATCGCCATTGGCTCGTAAGCCTGATATTCTAAATATCTAACCGGTTTTCCTTCCGTTTGATTTCTGACAGTGCCACTCATTATGACAATCGCACCATTAGAAGCATGATCTGCTAACTGATAAACTTCAGCAATGGAAATGGGGGCAAAAGTAATCGCAAAATTAGTAAAACAAGTCATTTTTTTTCCCAACGGACAACATACCATTGTAAATAATTATCGTCATCGGTGTTAAACTCACAGTAATTGTGTAACAAATATTGAGCTTGTTCTTGTCTGGTGTTAAATTTAGCTATATCACTGGGTAAATCTGACTGACTTGTTGCTAAAATTACTTCTATTTTCTTCAACAACTCGGATTCTGTTAATAATTCTTCTGGTTGATTGGTTTCTAACACTACATAACCATCTTCTTGATACATGATTGAGTTAGCCATAAGTAATGAGTAATGAGGAATGAGGAATTAATTATTGTTAATATTGAATAGATTAAGTACTCGTGCAAAATAGATTGTGAATTTTTAAATTAATTAAAATAACATATAATCCTTGTTGCCTATTGCTTATTATTTTCTGTCTTTCATAAAGTAAACATACAATTAATTTTGCCTACTTACTTA
>NZ_VRZC01000274.1 GCF_016743215.1 Geminocystis sp. GBBB08 | reverse complement strand
ATATAAAATAATGTTATAAAATTTTAAAAATCAACTATGATAACTGCCAACAATCCCTTATTAATCGGTGAAGGATTACCGCCATTTAATGATATTAAAGTAGATCATATTTTACCTGCCATCAAACAATTATTAACAGAATTAGAAATAGAATTAAGTCAATTAGAAGCTAGTTTTCAACCTACATGGCAAGGTTTGGTTACTCCCTTAAATCGTTTAGAAGATAGACTGCGCTGGAGTTGGGGTATTATTGGGCATTTGATGGGGGTTAAAAATAGTCCTGAATTACGCACTGCTTACGAAACTGTGCAACCAGAGTTAGTCAAATTTGCCAATAGATTAAGTCAAAGTAAGGCTTTATATGAGGGGTTTACCAAAATTAGAAATAGTCAAGAATGGAATAATTTTGAGTCGGCACAAAAAAGAATCATTGAATCGGCTATTAAGGAAGCAGAATTATCTGGGGTTGCCTTAGAAGGGGAGAAAAAAGAGCGTTTTAATCAAATTCAGTTAGAATTAGCAGAGTTATCCACAAAATTCTCTAATAATGTCTTAGATTCTACCAAAGCTTTTAAATTGCGCCTTACGACTGTCGATGAAGTTGATGGTTTACCTGCGAGTTTATTAAGTTTATCTGCCCAAACCGCAAGAATGGAAGGAGATGAAGATGCTACCCTCGAAAATGGTCCTTGGGTGATAACCTTAGATTATCCTAGTTATGGTCCTTTTCTTAAATTTAGTAGGAGGAGAGATTTACGAGAAAAAGTTTATCGGGCGTTTATTAGTCGTGCGGCTAGTGGCGAATTTGACAATAATCCCTTAATTAAAAAGATTTTAACCTTAAAACAGGAATTAGCCCAAATTTTAGGTTATTCTAACTATGCCCAAGTAAGCCTTGCCAAAAAAATGGCAGATAATGTCGAAAGTGTCGAAAAATTATTAGAAGAGTTGCGGGTTGTTAGTTATTCTTCCGCTTTGAAAGATTTACAAGAGTTAAAAGAGTTTGCTAAAGTTGATGACTTAAATACTTGGGATGTGAGTTATTGGGCAGAAAAACAGCGAGAAACTAAGTTTAACTTTACAGAAGAAGAATTACGCCCTTATTTTTCTTTAAATCAAGTTTTAGAAGGGTTATTTGGGTTAGCAAAACGCATTTTTGGCGTTACTATCACCCCTACCGATGGAGAAGCACCCGTTTGGCATGAGGATGTAAAATATTTCCAAGTAGCTGATGAAAATAACGAAGTTATAGCCCATTTTTATCTTGATGCCTACTCTCGCCCATCGGAAAAAAGAGGAGGCGCTTGGATGGATGACTGTCTCGGAAGGGCAAAATTTGAGCAAGATGGTAAGATTATTACTCGTCTTCCTGTTGCCTATCTTACCTGTAACCAAACCCCTCCTATTGATGGTAAACCTAGTTTAATGACTTTTGGAGAAGTTGAGACTCTATTTCATGAATTTGGCCATGGTTTACAGCATATGTTGACTAAAATTGACTATATTGGTGCATCGGGAATTAATAATGTTGAGTGGGATGCTGTGGAGTTGCCTAGTCAGTTTATGGAGAATTGGTGTTTGGAAAAAAATACTCTCTTTGGTATGGCTAAACATTATCAAACTGGGGAAACTTTACCTTATCACTACTACGAAAAACTTTTAGCCAGTAAAAATTACATGAGTGGTTCTGCTATGTTGCGTCAAATCCATTTTAGTCTCGTGGATTTAGAGTTACATTCCCACTATAATCCCAACGGTACTGAAACTCCCCATCAAGTGCGCGATCGCATAGCTAAAACCACTACTGTGATGCCACCTTTACCTGAAGATCAATTTTTATGTAGTTTTGGACATATTTTTGCTGGTGGTTATTCCGCCGGTTACTATAGCTATAAATGGGCTGAAGTGCTCAGTGCTGATGCGTTTTCTGCTTTTGAAGAAGTTGGTTTAGATGATCAATTGGCGATCGCCAAAGTGGGGAGACGTTTCCGTGATACGGTGTTAGCTTTAGGAGGTAGTTTATCACCGATGGAGATATTTAAGCAATTTCGAGGCAGACAACCCAATACTAAGCCATTATTAACACACAGTGGTTTATTAGCTGTTTAATTCTTCTTTAATCCCCACTTTAGGGGACTTTTTTTTCAAAATATAGTAATCCTAAATCAGTTGTTAAATATTTTATAGTACAAATAAGTTATTAAATGCTTATGAAACAAGGGGTTTAAACCCCTTACCTTGAAATTTGTCATGTTGATTTTGCCACGAATCATTATCAGGTAAAGAATTAGTAAAAAAGTTGAACAAAAATTGATTTGATCAAAATTAAAATTATCTCCAGTTATAGAGTACAACTTGATCGCTATAAGTGCGTAAGCCGATCTCCCTAAATCCCTTTTGAAAAAGTGGACTTCAATTTTGGTGAATTATCAGAAAACTATTTTAGTCAATGGTTAAAAACTTTTATTCGCAAAAAAAAAATTAAATAATTAAAAATCTCTACCGTCATTTATGTTTCAGACACATAACTATATAATAAAAAATATTTCTTTTTTACCACAAGTACTTTAGTCAAAAAAATGTGCATAAAAAAAATTTTCAGAACTAT
>NZ_VRZC01000273.1 GCF_016743215.1 Geminocystis sp. GBBB08 | reverse complement strand
CACTTAATACCTATGGTTTCTAAATTTAATTTATCTTCCTGATAATTTTTTTTACTCTCAACAATTATTATTTGATTATCCTTCAAATTGTACTCATTACTTTTGTGCAAATTATTAACATCATTAAGATTTGATTGAAGATAAATTTTAACACCCTCAGATTCTAAATTTAATTGCAGTTCAAAAGAAATATCTTCATCTTCAGTTGATAAAAGTTGTTTATTATTAGTAACTAAAGTGATATTTTTATCCAGAGAAATTAATTGATTGACTAAGTAAATTGTGGAAATATCACCACCGATAATTATTATATTTTCAGGCAAACTAGCTAAATTATCAAGTAAAAGTAAATCATTAAGAGTTAAATTATTGTTATCATTCTTTTTTTTAGCAACATTTTCCTGAAAGAGTTGATTTGATGTCATTGCTAATAAATAAGACACCGATTCTAACTCATTTTTTTCTGTTAATAATCTTAGATTCTTTTGATTATTAAACTGACAATGACTAAAAATTATATCAACCCCTAATAATTCTAAATCGGGTAAATATTTATCAGTAAAGAGGAAATGTTTTTCCTTTAAAAATTCTTGAAAACTAATACCTTTATCTAAGTTTAATAAATCATTTTGAAATTCCAGAGAAAAAAATTGATTCTCATTTTGATTTAAACATTGACTATCTATAACTAAAGCAACTCTAGCTCCTAATTTTACTCCATATTCTGCGGCTAAAATACCTTGTTTTGTGCCACCAATAACTATTAAATCATATTTAAGTTTCATTAAATCTCAAAATTTTTCCTACATTATTTTATTAGTTAAAACAAAACTAACTAACTCTGTACGATTAGCAGAATGACTTTTTTTCAATAAAGTGCTTATATATTTTTCCACAGTTTTGGGACTTAAATATAACTCTTCTGCTATTTTAAAATTAGATAAACCTTTAATTAATAGACGTAAAACTTCTTTCTCTCTATTAGTTAAATAAAGATGATTTTGTTTAAACATATTATTATCTATTTCTGAGGGAGGATAAATAGACTCTGTTTCTGTAAATAATAATTCTGATTGAATAATTTGTGATCGTTCTAATAAGTGACGTACAATAGCAGATAATTCTTCGAGTTGAAAAGGTTTAGATAAATAGACATCACAACCAGCTTGATAACCGTTAATTTTGTCTTCTGTAGAATTTTTATTCGTTAAAAAAATCACAGGAAATATACGAAAATGAGGATTTTGTCGCAATTCTTTGACTAAATGAAACCCGTCTTTATAGGGCATTTTTATATCAGAAATTAAAAGATGAGGATGATATTTCATCGCTAAAGAGAGAGCTTCTTCACCATTAGAGGCTAAAATAACAGAATAACCATTTAATTCTAAACAATCTTTGATTAATCGTCTAATGGTAAAATCGTCATCAGTTACAAGAATTTGAAGGGGCATAATGCAAAATTAATAAGAGATTATATAGTTATGCTGACATTATTATAACTTAAATTTTAGGTAAAATCAAATATTAATTAATATTAATAACTATCAATTTTTTTACATTCTTAGCAATTGTTATGAAGATAAATATATGATTTAAAATAACTATAAAAAACAATAAAGTTAAATAAAAATATAAAATTAGCTGATCTTTAAAGGAGAAAATATAGTAAATTAATTGTAAAGTATAATAAATTATTTAGTATTATATTTGGGAAATGACAAATTATCTCAAATTTTTATACAATAAACTAAATTATTGCCCTTGATTTTACTGAATAATTATTATGACTAAATTAACTATCCTAGTTTCAACTTTATTCACCTGTATTATTTTTCCTTTCTCGGTTAATGCTGAAAATATCACTCACCTAACTCAATTATTAAATACAAAACAGTGTGAAAATTGTGATTTATCTCAAGCAGGTTTAGTGATGACTAATTTAACAGGGGCGAATTTACGGGGGGCAAATCTTGTTGGGGCGAATTTGAGTCGTGCCAATTTGACTGGGGCAGATTTAACTAACGCCAATTTGAGTAATGCTTCTTTTCATGGTGCAAATCTTTCGGGGGCAAATCTTTCGGGGGCGATATTAAATAATAGTGACTTCAGAAATGCTTATGTTCAAGGTATTATCTTAAATAGGACAGATATATCTACCGCTCACATAGAAGGAGTTATTGGTATTCCTTCTACGGCAGGAAATGCAGAACAATTTTACTTATGGGCTGTTGCCGAAGATAAAAAAGGAAATTATCAAATGGCAGCTAAATATTATTCTCAAGCTATCGAAATGAATCCTGATTTCGCCCCTGCTTACTTAGGTAGAGCAATTATTAAATCTCGTTATGGGCAAACTAATCCTGCCCTCAAAGACGGAGAGAAAGCCGAAGAATTATTTAAAGCTCAAGATAACCCCGATGGTTATACATTATCTAATCGTTTTATACATTTAGTCAAAGCTCGTACAGATGCAGAGGCTAATGATGGAAATCAAGGCAACCCTGCATTTATACAAGTAGTCAATTCTGTTGCTCCTTTATTGTTTAAGTTATTACTTCCTTAATAAAATCAATGGAGGATTTTTTCAAAGTATTATGATATTATTT
>NZ_VRZC01000272.1 GCF_016743215.1 Geminocystis sp. GBBB08 | reverse complement strand
CCTTAAAACCATCAATAGAGTTGTTAGATAATCAAGATAGTTTAACCTTAAGAGTTTTAGTGCCTGGAATTGATAAAAAAGATCTTGATATTAGCGTTACTCGGGAAGCTGTTAAAATTAGTGGGGAGTATCGTCATCAAGAAAAAAGTCAAGATAATGGCTACTATGTTTCTGAATTTAATTATGGCAAATTTGAACGCACTATTAATTTACCAGTAGCTGTTCAAAATGATCAAGTAAGTGCTGATTATAAAGATGGTATTTTATCTCTAAACTTACCAAAAATTGAAGAAGTAAAAAATAAAGTATTTAAAGTTAGTTTAGGGGAAGAAAATCAACCAACTTTAGAAGCAAGTACAGATCAATAATCTAATTTTAGGTTATTTTGCCTTAATTTTTACTCTAGCCTAATAATAATCCGTTACAAACAAAAAATTGACTCCCCTTTTTTTTGGCGGATTGAGGAAAATAAAAATATACCTCATTAGTCTGATAATTGCTATCATTAATAATTAATATTTAGCCTGTCTTTGATGGCAGGTTTTTCATTGTTTATATTAATCCTAATTTATTCAATAGACACCAGTACAAAATAAAAATTAAAACCTATTTTAGGTGAGAAATTATTAATTTTAAATAACTATTGCCTGAAGAATTTAGAATAAGGAAATTTAGCCATTGCCTATTGCTTGAATTTTGCAAGAAGTCTAATATTTATCAATTTTTCATACTTAGCTTAATTAATTTAAACGCTTCTTTTTGAGATTCTAATTGATAGTTAGTTTTGCCTAAATCACTAACTTTTAAATAAGTAGATTCTACTACCACTAAAATTGTATTAGCTTTAGATTCTTTTCGTTGTAAATCGGTTTTTAACTCCTCAAAGTTATCCACAAAGTTAACAGAATTTTCACTATAGTAAACGATGCTATAACGGGTAAATCCGATTAAAAATATTTCTTCATGGGGTTGAATTTCTTGTTTAATTTGGGTTGATAACTCTCGAAAAGATAGTTGTCTTTCTTTGTCTAAAAGGGGAATTAATGGCGGAAAAACAAGAGTAACAAAAGTTAAAAAAGCGACTAAATTAGCACTCCATAACCAACGCCATAAAGATTTTTTTAATAAGATAATCAGTGCAATTAATACTCCTACTCCCCAAGAAACAGCAGAAATTATTGGTATTCCTGATACTATTAAATTATCTGCTAATGTGGGGGCTGAAGGATCATCTCCGATTAGTTTACCACTAATAGCTGATGCGATCGCCAAAACTGTAAGAATAATCAGATTAACAACGCCACTGACAATAAATAGCCAATGATTTTCTGTTTGTGGTTGCCGTTGACTGAATTTATCCCCCCAAAATAAAGCAATGATAATGACAACGGGTGGAATAACTGGAAGAATATAACCCGGAAGTTTAGTGGCGGCGGCAGAGAAAAAGACAAAGGTAGTAATAAACCATGCTAAACAATATAAACCTAGTTGAGAATTACGAGGAGATTGTTTGACTTTCCTCCACTGCCAACAAGAAAGATTAGCAATACTGAGAGGAAAATACACAGACCAAGGTAACATTAAAACAGTACCCCAGATGATATAATAATACCAAGGTCCGGGATGATTAAAAACTACGTTAGTAAAACGCTTAAAATTACTAACCGCTAAAAATTCATTAACAAATATTTCGCCGTCAAGAATGGTAGCCGCAATATACCAAGGCAATGCAACGACGAGAAAGAGAATAATCGTGCGAATAGGGTTAATTTCCCAGAAAACTTGCCAAAATTTACCTACATATAATAAAAAACTGCCAATTCCTAATATCGGCAAAATAATTCCTATAGGCCCTTTGACTAAAGAGGCGATCGCCATTAAAATCGGAAACAGACAATAATATAACCGTTGAATTTTTGGGTTTTCTGGTTGTGCGTAGCCAAGAAAAAAACATAACATCGATAAGGCAATAGCAGAAGAAAGTAACATATCAGATACTGCGACTCTTCCCCACGCAATCCAAGCAGGATTTAAAGCCATCATACCGCCGCCAATCCATGCCGTTAACCATAACTGCCAAGAATTATTATCAGGTTTCTTCTCGATAAAACCAAAATAACGAAGGGTATAAAATACCAAAAATACCACAGCGATGGCACTTAAAGCGACGGGAAACCTAGCCGCCCATTCTGTAATACCAAAAATTTTGAAACTCAGGGCTAAAAACCAATAACCTCCTGCAGGATAAGAATAAAAATAATTATCATTCCAATGAGGACTAATCCAATTATTACTTAAAACCATCTGCCGAGCTACTTCTACATATAAAGCCTCAGTTTTATCAATTAAACCAATACTACCTAGATTCCATAAAAAAGCAATCCAACTGAGTAAACATAAGCTAATTATAGAAATAATCCATAATTTTTTTGGTTGTCTTCGCCACAATTCTCCCTTAAATTGCACTAATTTCTCTCCTTAACTAACTTAATATACATCCAATTAATTTCTAATTTCTAATTTCTAATTTCTAATTTCTAATTTCTAATTCCTAATTCCTAATTCCTAATTTCTAATGGTTTTTACTGCTTTTTAATAAAATAATTGCCAAAGTAAACACCATATAT
>NZ_VRZC01000271.1 GCF_016743215.1 Geminocystis sp. GBBB08 | reverse complement strand
GACAAGAGTTTTAGAAAATAAAGCTCTTTTTTTATCGAATCCAAAAATAACTTTGCGATTTTATGCAAAAAGTTTGCGGGTTTACGCAAGATATTCTCAAATCAAATTTTTATACTGGGGTGTATCAGTCAAAAAGAAATCATCAAAGAGGAAAGTTAAAGCGATGAAAAAAGTTTTATCTACAGCATTGGGAACTTTAGCTATTTTAGGTAATGTTATTACCCCAGCTCATGCGGGAGGAATGATGATTCAAGCTAGATCGTCGATGAATCTCTGTTTAGATATTGCAAATCCAGAAGGTCAAGGTCCAGTCAATGGTGCATCGGTTATAGCTTTTCAATGTCATGGTGGAGCTAATCAAAGGTTTCAACGGTATAATGATGGGACAATTCGGGCTACAGAATTTGGTGGATTATGTTTAGATATTGCGAATCCAGAAGGTCAAGGTCCAGTCGTTGGTGCATTGATTATGGCTTTTCAATGTCATGGTTACGATCTTTAATGGGGAAATTGGTGTAACGATCAATCGCATAGTATCTTTTCCTAATCACGAAATGGTGCGGAGAAATGGGTATTTTTCAATCCCTCTTTTCTTTAATTTTTATCAATCCATGAATAAAACCATAACCACATTACTATCTATCTCCTTTTTACTACTATCAAATAGTATTGCCTCTAGCCAAGAAGTGCGTAGATTCGGAAAACCGGGCAATGATGGCAGAAATGGAATAGATGGTAGAAACGGTAGAAATAATAACGATAGTAAGATTATCGCCGATGGTAATAGCCAAACCATAGATATCTCAGGTACTAACGGAGAAGATGCTACTGATGGAGAAAACGGAAATAACGCCTTTAACTGCGAACAACCCCAAAATCCTCCCTATTTTCTCAGAGGTGCGAATGGTGGTAATGGTGGCAGTGGTGGTAATGGTGGTAATGGTGGTAACGGTGGTAATGCCACTATTTTTTATACTGATACCGCTAATCTTAAAAAAATTACTCTGGATAACTCTGGCGCAAAAGGTGGGAATGGTGGAAGAGGGGGTAATGGCGGTAATGGTTGTCAAATAACAATACCTCATTGGCAAGTCAAATACTGTGAATGGGAATTATGGCTAAAAAGAACCGATATTGCTGATTCTAAATGGCAAAATAATCCTAATGATAATAAAACTACCTATTGCACAGGAGTACAAAATATTGATGCTCAATCCCATACTCCCCCTAGCCCTAATCTTTATAGCAATGTGACTTATCAATGGAAATATTTAGGGGTAACTTCCACAGAAAATTATTCAGGAGAATCAGGTAAATCAGGACAAAATGGCAATAATGGCAGTAATGGAAATAACGGTAAATATGGTAACGTGTGGTTAATTCCCCGAATGGATATTCCGACAGAAAATGTTAGTTATAGTAATTCTTTAGCTAATTTAATCGGTAAAAAAATTGATTTAACTAAGAATATTTGGGTAAATCGACAAGGATTACAGTCTTTACTTAACCCTAACTCTCGTGTACCCAACAATTATACTTATCTTTTATCTACTGCTAACCTTAGTTATCGTATTCTGTGGACTGCCAAACAAACTCCTACCCAACTAGAAATTAACAATATTGAGTTAGGAGGGGAAATAGTTTTAGATGGTACTACTCCGAAAATGTCTTTAGAAGCTAATATTCCGGGTACGATCGAATATCAAACAAAAACAGAAGGCAATATAACGACTTTAAGGATAACAGGAGGTTTTGAACCAAGTCGAGTTGAATCTTACCAAGTAATTGATAATAATGCTGAGAAAAAACCCTATGAATTAATCCTAATTGATAACGGAAAAGTTAGAGAGTTATTAACCAATACGAAATTTAGTATTACTACTTTTATTAAACAAAATGATGGTATTTATCAAGAGCGTGATACTGTGGTATTTAATCTTCCACCCGATAAATTTCCTACGGGAAGTGTGACAGTTAATAATTATCAATATACATTGAACTTAGGAAAAGATTTATTTCCTTGGTTAAAAGCTGATTCTGGTTATCAATTAAAACATTTAATTACTATTACTCAAACAACAAAAAGAGGAGTGATTTATCAACAAGAAATTGAGTATGAAAGATAAAAATAATAATGGTTCTCCCAATTGTATTATGCGAAATGAATGATAAAACTTATTCTATGGTCATGTGTTTTGTTAAAATTGATACAGTTAGATAACAAACTTGGTAGAACCAAAAATAATTGTAAAACAAAATGACAAAAACAGAAAATTATTTATTTTACATAGTAGAAGATCATCCCGAAGTAGCTCAAAATAACTGTATATTCTTAAAAAAAGTTTATCCTTCTGCCTTTTGTCTTGTTTTAGAAACTCCTGACAAACTTCTCGAACGTCTAACCTTAGAAATTCCCTCACTGGTGGTTTTAGATTTACAATTTGGAAATATTAAGGGTATTCAATCAGTTGTTCCTACATTAAAAATTTTAAATACTTTATTTTTAGAATATCCTACCTTAAATATACTGATTTATAGCAGTGAGCATAGTTATTTACATCCTTACATCTCACAAATTAGTAACCATCAAGGAGGATTTTCTGTAGTATCTAAAATGCAACGACGACAATTCTTTTTAGATGGTGCTAAAAATGACTTGAAAGGGTTGTTAACTTTA
>NZ_VRZC01000270.1 GCF_016743215.1 Geminocystis sp. GBBB08 | reverse complement strand
TCAAATTTACTAATTTAAAGTTTCGATTTATTTCATATTATTAAATATGACCTCGATCGATTGATCTACAACAGTTGCAGAATCTATAAATTGCAAGTGTTTGCGGAGTTTGACAAAAGAGGGCTATTTAAGGTGAAGGAGAAGTCATCAACCAAATGATTAAAGGAAGGGTTGCAAAACTCATCAATGTAGATATGATAATTGTTCTTGCTACCATTGTCGTATTTCCTCCAAATTCTTTAATCATAATCACAGCATTTACTGCCGTTGGCATCGCTGTTTGTAAGGTTAATACTTGTAAATCTAATCCTTCTAAACCGACTAATCTTCCTATACTATAAGCTATTATCGGGGCGATCGCCAATCTTCCCATTGTAGCGGTAAACTCGCTGACACCAAATTGAAATTTAGTTTTACTTAACTGCATTCCTAAAATAATTAAAGCGATAGGAATAGAGGAGATTCCCAACCATTCCAAACTTTTGCCAAGATTAAAAGGTAATGTTATTTTCGTTAAATGTAAAGTAATTCCGATTAACATTGACCAAATTAAAGGTAATTTCCATGTTAATTTTAAACTGGTGATTAAACTATCACCCTTTAACATGGCAGGTAAAATTCCAAATAAAATAACACTAGAAAAAATCATGTAAATTACTGCCCTTTCTAATCCTTCACTTCCTAAAGAAAAAGCAATAATTGATAAGCCCATATTACCATTATTAGGACAAAGACTAATGGCTAACAAACCTTTATTATCATCAGCGGATAGTTGAAGAAATCGACTAACTATGACAACACAACCGTAAATAATTGTTGTTGTTAAAATATAAGCTAAAAGTAACCTCAAAGCTGCATCATGAGAGATGGTTGTGCGATAAAAACTATCAGCAACTAAGGCTGGTGCTAAAATATAAACACTAATTTGAGATAAGGTTGATTGATCTAATTTTAAGGTTTTATTGCCAACATAACCCATAGCGATAATTAATGCTACGGGTAAAACTGAAGATAAAATTATATTCACGATTAATAATTTAGAATTTATAATTTAGAATTTAGCCCTGTACATCGTTGCCATTACCCTTTGCCTTTACTTAAACATTTACCTCTTCACACTCTTCCCTTTTCGCTATTCTCACTATTACCCATTGTCTGTTGCCCCGATGCCCCGTTGCCTGAAGAATTAAGAATTACAAGCAAGATTATTTATCTCATAATTAACTATTACTTAGAATAAGTCATACCGGGTAATTGAGTGATTAACCCATCTAACTCTAGTTGTAATAAAATTCCTGAAACTTCTCCACTATTTAAAGAACTTTTTTCCACAATCACATCAAAAGGAGTAGGGTTGATTTCGATCGCCTCATAAACTAATCTAAAAGTAGAAGATAAAATGGGTTCTTCCTTTGTCTTTTTGGCATTATTAGTAATAGGAGGGGAAGAGGATGAAAATAAAGATAATTGTTGCCCTTCATTTAAACTAGGAATAACTCCTAAACTAGATAATAATTCCTCTGGTGTAATAATCACTTCAGCACCATGATGAATTAGTCTTAAGCATCCTCTTGCTTTAAGGTTATCAGGAGTATTGGGTAATGTATAAACGTCTCGGTTAAATTCATTAGCATAACGGGCAGTAATTAACGCCCCTGATTTTTCTGGTGCTTCCATTACTAAGATGGCACGGCATAAACCAGCAACAATACGATTACGGGCAGGAAAATTTCCCCTTTCAGGTTGGCTTCCATAGTCATATTCTGTCAAAATTAAGCCTTTTTCGGCAATTTCAGACATTAATTGACGATTATGAGAGGGATAAGCCCTATCAAGCCCATTTCCTAAGACAGCAATAGTTTTACCACCGCCATCTAAACAACCACGATGTGCCATTGTATCAATACCTTCGGCTAAACCAGATACCACTGTAAAACCATTTTCAGCCAAAATCTTACTAATATTATATGTCCATTTTCTTCCATGTTCTGTAGGTTTTCTTGTACCAACAATACCAATTAACGGATTAATATTTTCAAATAATTTTTTTTCTCCTTGATAATATAAAATGGCGGGAGGGCTAGGAATTTCTAATAATATTTGAGGGTATTCTGGTTCATTTAGAGTCCAAAAATTAGGATTTTTTTCAAGATGTTTTAAATATAGTTTATCAGGATCAATTTTTTGTTTTTCGTCTTTAATTAGATTACATAACTTTTTCCCGATTCCATCAATTATTATTAATTCTTCTGTTGATTTGTGCCAAGCATCTTGTAAACTACCAAAATGTTCATAAATTTTTTTGAGAGAAACTACCCCAATACCTTTAATTTTTGACCATGCTAACCAATAAATTTTTTCCTTATCTTCTATCATAAAGTTTGATAATTATTTGTCAATGCTTTAAGGATAATAACTAATATAGCAATCTCATTTGATTTGTGGCATTTCTGTCGGGTAAAATTTAGCCATTGCCTATTGCCCATTGCAAGAGTGCCTAATAACTGTTTTAACTATTAATTTACAATACCCGATATAGAAAAATTATACAAATTAATAACTATTCCCTAAGGTTTGCAATTTGTATAAACTAGCATATAATCCATTTTCTGTTAATAATTGATCATGATTACCAGATTCGATTAATTCTCCGTGTTTTAACACCAAAATTTTATCTACATTCCTGATAGTTGAAAGCCTATGGG
>NZ_VRZC01000026.1 GCF_016743215.1 Geminocystis sp. GBBB08 | reverse complement strand
TTTGATTAAGTCGTTCAGATTATCCACGATATAGGTATCATTCCCGTCACCGCCTTCGAGATAATCAGCATCGGTACCACCATCGAGATTGTCATTCCCATTGCCACCATAGAGAAGATCATTCCCGCTACCACCATAGAGAAGATCGTTACCGTCAAAGCCTTTGATAGTATCATTTTCACTACCACCCATGATGGTATCTGCAACCACATTACCTGTAATGAAATCATTCCCACCAATACCATTAAGGAGATTAAATCCTATGTCGCCAGAAATAACATCATTACCACCAGTTCCATTTACCACCAGAGTTTGTAACTTTTTAATCACGATGTCGAAGGTATTGTTTGTTGATAAACCATCTGTATCCGTTGCCGTTATCTTCACAGAAATAGTGCCACTGGCAGGAGTTTTACCGCTAAAAGTATTAGTATTAAAACTTAACCAAGTTGGAAAATTGCTTCCATCGGCTAAAGTAGCACTATAGGTAAGAGTATCACCGTCAGGATCGCTAAAAGTATTGACAGGAACAGTAAAATTAAATTCTAATTGCTCTAAGGTATTTTGAACCCCAATCGGATTAATCAACAAGGGAGCTTCGTTAATATCGGTAATGTTAATTACAAAGGTTTGCTCATAGCTTAAGTTACCTTGATCCGTTGTCCGCACTCGAACGCTATAGCGATTTTTAGTTTCGTAATTAGGAGAAATATTAAGGCTTAATTGGTTATGGTTGATAATGCTAAAACTATCGTTATCGGTATCGCCCTCACCGCTTATTAGTTCATAAGTAAAGGTGTCATCCTCATTTGGATCGATCGTCGAGAAAATACCGATCACACTTCCCGTAGCAACGTTTTCCATGACGAGATTATTGCTGAGGCTCAAGTTAGTAGGTGCTTTGTTAATACCATCAACATTAATTGTTAAGTCTTTTTCAAAATACAAACCGTTTTGATCTGTGGTTCTCACTCGAATATCGTAGCTAGATGCTACGTCAGAACCTAGAGAGCGATTAATTTTAAGTTGATTTCCAGTAATATCAAATAAACCCATTCTTTCAACCACTAGGTTATCCACTACGGAAAAATAGGAACTGCTGAAATTAAAATAATTCTCGCTATAGCCACCATTTCCCTTAACGTATTGATATTTCAATGAGTTGTTGACATAAACATCAATATTGGTTTGTCCTACGCCGTCAAAGGGGTTATTATCGGTGGGATCAGTTATTTCTAAAGTAATGGGGTTAAGTCGATTTTC
Organism: Geminocystis sp. GBBB08; assembly: GCF_016743215.1. GTDB lineage: Bacteria > Cyanobacteriota > Cyanobacteriia > Cyanobacteriales > Cyanobacteriaceae > Geminocystis. The sequence goes on along the minus strand of NZ_VRZC01000026.1, from coordinate 31,116 downwards.
CGTAACTACCCCTCCCCAAGTAGGTTTAGGTTCGTCATTAAGAGTAAGATCAGTGCTACCATCAAAGGCTTGAATAGTACCATCCCCTTTAAAGAGAATGCCAAAATGTTCCACATCAGAACCGATACCAGCATTTTTATCGTTAGCAGAAAGTCCGAGGCTAATACTCCCCCCTGTATTGATGTCTCTTTCTATAAATTCACTTGGTATATTTAAGGCGGGTGCTAAATCAAAAAAGATGCGAAGCCCACTTTCAGAATTACTATCATTAAAGTTGCGATCGACTGCCGCCGTAGCACCTAAAAGGAGCAAAAGATGATTAGAAGAATCAATATTAGAAAGGGTATAATCCCCAACAAAAGGGACGGCCCAACCTGTAGAACCAATCCAACTGGTGGGAGTAAGAGAACCGCTTTGTCTCTGAGGGAGATTGTAATTGAGATTCGATGTTTCAAACAAAGTGATTCCTGCAACGTAAAAATTATCCTTCAAAAGAGTTTCCAATCCACCACCAGCAACTAAGCTATAGGTAAAGGTATTGTTGCTATCTTCATCGGTGGTAGTCAAGTCACCAATAATTGTATTCGGTAGAATATTTTTATCAATACTACTGACGCTCAGGTTTAAATCGGTTGGAGCATCGTTAAGATCATTAATACCAATAATAAATTCTTTCTCATAGCTCAGTCCATTTTGATCTTCGGTTTTAACTCGAATGCTATAACTTGATTTAGTCTCAAAGTTGGGAGAATGATTAATCTTTAACTGATTGCCATTGATAATACTAAAAATATCATTATCATCTGAACCATTACCCGTTACTAAGCTATAGGTGAAAGTATTATTGCGATCAGGATCGTTATTACTCAAACTACCAAGGACTGTATTGGAGGGGATATTTTCATTAACCCTTGTGGAACTAAGAGTTATATTTGTGGCACTTTCATTCAGATCGTTAACATTAATCGTCAGCACTTTCTCGATAAATGAACCATCCTGATCTGTAGTTTTAACTCGAATGCTATAACTTGATTTAGCTTCATAGTTAGGAGAAGTATTAATCTGTAACTGGTTACCATTAATAATGGTAAAAACATTGTTATCATTTGAACCTATACCTGTTACTAAGCTATAGCTAAAAGTATCGTTAGTATCACCACCAATGCTATTAAGACTTCCAACGATCGCACTTCCTGCGACATTTTCATCAATCCTTGTCGAACTAAGAGCTATATCTGAAGCGGGTTCACTAAGATTATTGACATTAATAGTTAGCACTTTCTCGGTAAATAAACCATTCTGATCTGTAGTTTTAACTCGAATGCTATAACTAGGTTTAGTTTCAAAATCGGGAGAATGATTAATCTTTAACTGATTGCCATTGATAATACTGAAAAAACCGTTATCCTCTGAACCATCACCCGTCACTAAACTATAGCTAAAGGTGTTATTGGCATCAGGATCATTATTACTTAAACTACCAATGACTGTATTGGAGGGGATGTTTTCATTAATCGTTGTAGAACTAAGAGAAATGTCTGTAGCACTTTCATTCAGATCATTAACATTAATCGTCAGCACTTTCTCGGTAAATAAACCATTCTGATCTGTAGTTTTAACTCGAATGCTATAACTTGATTTAGTTTCAAAGTTGGGAGAAGAATTAATCTGTAACTGGTTGCCATTGATACTAAAAGCATTATTATCATTTGAACCATTACCTGTTACTAAGCTATAGCTAAAGGTGTTATTACTATCAGGATCGATCGAATTAAAGTTACCTACGATCGCGCTTCCTGCGACATTTTCATTAATCCTTGTGGAACTAAGAGTTATGCCTGTAGGACTCTCATTGAGATCGTTGATATTAATCACAAAATCTTTTTCTGCGGACAAACCACCTTGATCAGTGCTTCTGACTCGAATATTGTAGCTAGACTGGGCTTCAAAATTGGGAGAACTATTAATTTTAAGTTGATTTCCACTGATGCTAAATAAACTCATTCTGCTGATTACGAGGTTATCCACACCAGAAATAAAAGAACTGGTAAAGTTGAGATAATTTTGGCTATAGCCACCATTCCCTTTGATGTAGCTATAAATCAGGGAATTGTTAGCGTAAACATCAATATTGGTTTGCCCAACACCATCAAAGGGATTGCTGTCAGTGGGATCGGTTAATTCTATAGTAAAAGGGTGAAGTGTGCCATTATTACCCGTACCACCCCAGTTGCTGTAAATTCCTGTTATATCTGTATTTCCGTTAAAGGCTTGTATGCCACCATTACCTCGAAAGAGAATGCCAAAATGTGCCACACCGGAATCGATACTAGCATTTTTGTCAGTGGCTGAAAGTCCTAGATTAATGCCTCCCCAAACATTTTGATCTCCGTTGCCTGTTGAGTTAGGGGCAAGATTAAAGGCGATTCTAAGTCCTCCCTGAGAATTAGCATTATTAAAGTTGCGATCGATCGCCGCCGTACCGCTAAACGCAGTAATTAGATAATTTCCGAAGTCAATCCCAGCTGTATCATTGCCTACTTGAGTATTGCCATTACCTACCCAATTAGTTTCGGCAAAAGTTCCCCCCTGTCTTTGGTTGAGATTATAGTTTATATTGTAGGTATTGGGGTTGCTAGGAGCAGTAAAATTGTCAGAAAATAGAATTTCTGCATCACTATCATCGCTAACAATTTGATAAGTGAAAGTATTGTTATTATCTTGATCGATCGTGCCAAAGTTGCCAATAACAGTATTTGCCGAAATATTTTCATCAATATTACTGACATTCAGAGTTAAATCTGTGGGAGTCTCATTTAGGTTATTGATACTAATAATTAATTCTTTCTCATAGCTCAATCCATCTTGATCTTTAGTTTTAACTCGAATCTTATAACTAGACTTCAATTCAAAATCTGGCGAATTACTAATTTGTAATTGATTACCATTAATAGTAAAAGCACTATTATCCTCTGAACCTGTACCGCTTACCAGACTATAGTTAAAAGAATTATTTGCATCCTCATCTATAGTAGTAAAACTACCAACTACTGTGCTATTTGGTACATTTTCATTAACGGTAAGAGGATTTAGAACTAAATTTGTCGGTGCTTCATTAACATCATTAATGGTAATCGTCAGAACTTTTTCATAAAATAACCCATTTTGATCAGTAGTTTTAACCCGAATTTTATAGCTAGATTTGCTTTCAAAGTTAGGAGAATTTTTTATTTGTAATTGATTGCCGTTGATAATACTAAAAGCATTATTGTCATCTGATCCTGTACCTGTTACGAGGCTATAGCTAAAAGTGTTATTTGCATCCTCATCTACAGTGGTAAAACTACCAACAACCGTATTTGCCAGTACATTTTCATCAACGTTACTAACACTAATATCTAGGTTTGTAGGAGTTTCATTAAGATCATTAATCGTAATAGTTAATTCTTTTTCAAAAGATAAACCCCCTTGATCAGTAGTTTTGACTCGAATACGGTAGCTAGATTTACTTTCAAAGTTTGGAGAACTATTAATCTTTAGTTGATTGCCACTAATAGTAAAATAACTGTTATCGTTTGAGCCAACTCCTTCTACTAGGCTATAAGTAAAGAGGGTATTATTATCAGGATCAACAGTGTTAAACGTTTCCACAGTAGCCAAGGTCGCAACGTTTTCATTAACTGCACTTGAATTTAAGGACAAGTTTGTGGGATAGTCATTAGCTCCCTGCAAATTAACGATGAAGGGTTGACTATTTTGTCTAGTGATGATAGTGTTTGGTTTGCTTATAACTACGTTGTCTAGTCCCGATCCAGTACGACTACTACTAGCAAAGTTAATATAGTTGTCGCTATAGCCACCATCTCCCTTAACGTACTGATAGATCAGATTATTATTTGCATAAACATCAATATTAGTTTGTCCAATGCCATTAAAAGGATTATCATCGGTGGGATCACTTAATTGCAGAGTGAAGTTAGAGAAACTGAAATTACCTCCCTGAATGCCCCAAGTGCTATTGGGAAATAATGCCGTTATGTCCTTATTACCATAGAAAACCTGCATTTGACCGTTTTTTCTGAAGGGAATCCCAAAGTTTGGTACGGCAGAATTAATAAATGCGTTTTTGTCAGTTGCAGAAAGTCCTAGACTAATACCTCCCCAATCGCTAGAGCTAGTACCAAATTCACTGTTGATTAATGGTGATAGATCAAAACTAATTTGAAGATTCCCTTCGGAAATATCATTATTAAAGTTGCGATCGAGTGCTGTTGTCCCATTCCCAACAGTGACATAACCACCTGCAGAATAAGTCTCCCCTGAATTACTCCAATTAGTTAGAGCGAGAGGGCCACTTTGTCTTCCTGAAGATAGTTTGTAATTGGGATTATATCTATCTGTAATAAAAAAGAAACTAGAAATTTCAAAATTCTCTGACAGCAAAAGATCGCTGGAAAAATCCTTACTTAAATCTCCATCAGAAACGGTGAAGTTGAAATAATCGATCGCATCTTTTTGAAGAGCATTAATTGCCGAAGCATTAGGGGTATAAGTATAATCTCCCGTTGAAGTATTGATGTTCAAAACCCCGTAAGCTCCATTAACGGTAGTCATGCCACCAGATGCCGTTTTCCCTGCAATACCATAAGTAAGTTGTGTTAACCCACCATCAGGATCAACTCCCAGTAAAGTACCAGAAATGGGATTGAAAGTGTCATAGGCACTCGTTTCGCTGAAAGCAATAGGTGCGATCGACGATAATATCGGTTTATCATTGACTCCATCGATCGTTATGACAAATTTTGCCATATCAGTTCGCCCATCAGGAACATTCTCAACGGTGTAGTTAAAACTCTCTGTAAGAGTATCTCCTATGTTTAAGGCTTGTACATCAGGATTGTTATTATCGACAACATAACTATAAGAACCATTACTGTTAAGAGTGAAAGTGCCATAATTACCAATGATCGGAGTTCCCAAAGTTTTCTGCGTACCCTGTCCTGCTATTTCTCCCGTTCTAACAGAGATTACTCTTAGATCACCATAGCTGTTATTGGTATCGGTATCATTAGCAAGAACGTTGCCCGTAGGATTGATCCCAAATTTATTATTATTAAAGTTTCCAGCCTCTCTGGCATTAGTAGTGTCATTAGTAGCAAAGAAAAGACCGTATGTATTCGGACTACTGGTACTGCTTGTATTATTATCAAAACTAATATTATTGTAAGTTACTGTCGCTGGTGTAGAAATACCTGCTTGAGAGCCTAAAGTTGTGCCAACGGCAAAAATAGCACCACCAATACCTTGCCCTTGATTTCCATCACTTGCACCACCGATGGCGTTATTGTTAGAAAAATTGACGTTGTTAAGGTTTAGGTTGCCCGTTCTAACAAAGATAGCCCCTCCCAGTCCAGCACCACCACCACCGAAGGAATAAGGGAAAGAGAAGCTACTGCCACTGCCGAAAGTACCGCCTACACCAGTTCCACCGCCGAAGCCACCAGCACCGCCGAAGCTACCACCTCGGGTACCACCTCCGCCTCCGCCGAAGCCACCAGCACCGCCTCCGCCACTACTACCGCCTCCGCCTCCGCCACCGGCAAAGCCACCACTACCGCCAGTACCAGAGAAGTTGTCACCGGCACCGGCACCACCGCCTCCGCCAAAATCGCCTCCACGACCACCATTAGAACCAACTTTCTCATTATCACTATTACTACCACCACCGCCACCGCCACCGATACTGCCAGTGCCACCGGAGGAAGCAGAACCGTCAATACTACAAAGGTAAGCACCACCGCTACCTCCGCCGACACCACCTCCGCTTCCGGGCGCAGTGACGAACCCACCCCCTGCGGTAGCAGGAGAACCACCAAAGGGAGTCCCAGTGCCTGAGCCACCAACACCACCATCACCAATGTTAACCACACCCAACTGTATATCAACGCTGTTTCCACCATCACCAGAGTAGCCTCCGCCACCTCCGCCACCTTTGTAACTACCTATCCCACCATCACCAGAGAAGCCACCTCCGCCACCTCCCCCTTCGCCAAAAAATCTAAAATAGCCCTGAGTACGATAATACTCATCAAATTCAATCTTGCCTCCATTACCAGAGAAGCCACCTCCGCCGCCTCCACCTCCTAGGTCTTCAAAACTTTCGTCATAAAGTATCGTGCCACCTCTACCGCCGATCGCCTGATTTTTAGTAAAATTCACATTGGTAAGGGTGACATTCGTTGTGACAGATGCACCATTGTATAACCCATTGATGAACAATGCACCTCCCATACCAGCACCACCGCCACCACCGTCAGCACCATCTCCTCCTTTGGCTCGTCCTTCAGCTAGGGTAAGATTTGAGATAGAAATATTGCCTTGATTGACAAAGAAAATACGGGAATCCCCTGCATCGTTGATACCATTTTTGTTGGCATCGCCACTAATAGTGAGTTTGTCTATTCCTGTACCGATAATGGTAAGATCATCGGTGATGATAGGCAACATCGATAACAGATAAATGGTATCAGGAGTGTTATCAGTAAAAACAGAACCAACAAAGGTAATGGTATCTGCCCCCGGGTTGGCATTGGCAAAGAGAATTGCCTGACGTAAACTACCCTCTCCACTGTCATAGATATTTCTAACTTCAGTTGTATTTAAGTTACCTTCTGGCACATCGGTAACATTTAGGGTAAAACTAGCTGTTAAATCGGGGTTACTTCCTACGGTGGGATCATCTACCTCAACGGAAACATTGTAACTGCGCTTAAGTCCATAATCCAGATTGGTATTGGCTTTAAGATATAAAGCGTTATTTTTAATTTCAAAGAAATTGGCATCGCTCCCGACAACTCTTAGGGCATTGATTCCTAACCCATCATCAGTAATGTTAATATCCGCTACTTTAATTGGACTTGCTGTATTGGTATTTTCGGGGAATGAGGTTTGTTGATTGGTTAGGGTGATGGCAATGGGGGAAATATTGACATCGATCATTACCACCAGTGGATCAATGGTAATTGCTCTATAATTGAGATCAGTTGTTGTAACTGTAGTAGTGATAGTGCCTTGATGGGCGCCTTCGGCAATACCGTCATTAATGGCAGATACCGTAATTGTTTGAGGTTTATACCAGTTGCTACGAGTGAAAGTTACAGTGTTGGTGCTGGTATTTAATTGTGTTCCTCCGTTGATAGTCAAGGTAACATTGGCAGTGGGGGGACTGTCTAAAACTATTGTATAAGCATCTGTTAATCCGCCTTCTTGAACCCTCAAGGGGAAGTTATTTAAAAGTGAAGGAACTTTGGTTAGAGTAAAACCCGGGGGATTATCGTCATTAAGGATCGTTCCTACGACAGGGTTTGTGCTATAAACGTTATAATTGTCGTTGGGCAGAAGACTGAGGATAATAGTTTCATGCTCCTCAATCATCGAGTCGGCTATAAGATCAAATCCTACCGTAACAGTTTTCACACCCGCAGGAAAGTATATCGTTCCGCCGGTAGAACCAAATAACACGCTTGCACCATTGTTGTATATATTTAAAAGATTATAATCACCATTACCTGAGTAACCGTATGATGCTGTTCCTCCCACAGTAAAGTTAACACTCACAGGAGTATTGACAGTGGCATCGTCTCTATCAAAAATGAAGTATAGATTTTCAGCCCCAAATGAGTAGTCTGGAGTATCTTCTTCGACAAATGAAGAATATCCCCGGTGCATATATAGGGAAATAAACGGTTTAGAATTTTCTACGGGCAAATATTGCCCATCAATGAAAATCGTGGAAAAGTCGTTTTGAGTCTGTAATTGCTGTAAATTTTCAGCACTGAGATTGATACCTCGCACTAAGGCGGAAAAAATTTCTCCTTCATCTCCGGGACTATCATTATCGCCATTGATGATAAAGTCTAAGTAATGCCCATATTCTTCCAATATCACACTTGCGATCGACTCAAGATTATTAATGTTTGTGGCTAAATATTCTTCTGCTAGATAAATTTTCCCGTTATCTTTGGAAAAAGCACCGTTAGCACCTTGTAACTGACTGCGACTGACAATTTCGATGACTGGCTCAATATTATATTCACCATTTGTCCATAACTGTAGATAAGATTCGGTGTTAATAGCGTTACCGAAAGTTAAAATTAATTTTTCGTTGAATTGAGTATCGGTGGTGAAAGATAATAACTTTTGACTAACGAGATCTAATGCAGAAGCAACGATGGGGGGTAAAAGTTCATTAAGCATTGAGTGATGTCCTATTCGCAGATAAAAAGGAAAAAAATTATGGGTATTATGGGTATTAGAATAATAACATCATTTCTAAAAATTAGTCAAACTTTGTACTTAAACCATATTCCGCACATTTCAATAAATTTTAGATGAATCAACCGTCTAATTTAATCGATCTTTTTGGGAGAGGCTTTTTTCTCAGGAAAATTAACACAAATTTATTATTTAACAGAAGACGATGTGCTATCTACATGGGAAGTTTTCTCTCGTTTTTCGGATAAAGAGTGGAGTTTTACCGATTAAAATTCCTTAAAAACGTCTCTTCTTGCGGCTAATTCAATTTGTTTCCATAATTCAGGCAGTTTTTTCTGATGAAGCACCCATGAACAATTTTCTCCAGCACGTTTATAGTAGTAGTCACTATTGGTATTTCCTGCGTCATTAATAGCTGCATTTCTAATTGAGCGCCACCAATCTTCACGATTTGTCTTGTTGAGTACCCATTCGCAATGTTCTGCAGCCATTAAAACATGATTTGTCGGGATGTTGGTCAAAAAGAATTGATCAAGAACATCGTTTAGTTTATCAGGTTTTTGATCACAAAATAAGAATTTTAGCTTGTCGTTTTCATTATAAGTAAATGAGATCGTCTAGTGGAGAGGAGTTCGATGCCAAAGGTAGGGCAAAGCCGCACGTACTTTTTGCAGTAAAATTAATTTGGAGTTGACAAGAGTTTTCCTACCTCTTTTCATTTATGATCGAAATTTATGAATATAACGAGAAAATTTGGAGAAAAAATAAGACAAATTAGAAAACAACAAAAGATGTCTCAAAATGAATTAGCTGAAAAATCTGCTTTGCATCGTACTTATATTGGAGCGGTAGAAAGAGGAGAACGAAATATTACCCTAATAAATGCGGAAAAAATTGCTCAAGCATTATCTGTTAAACTTTTTGAATTATTAAAAGATGACTAATATTAATCAAAACCTAGAAAGTATTTTAGAAGAATATCAAAAATCCTTTGAAGAAAAAGTTTTTAATAATGGCAATTCCGAACATGATTTATTAATGGATGTATTTAATTTAACTGCTGAATTAAAAGCTGAAAATAGGCAATATTGGAGTCGAGAATTAGGTACTTATTGGCAAAAATTAGTGGTAGAAATATGTAAAATACATTGTCAAAATTTTCAACCTGCTCTGAGAATAGCTAATGATGAACCGTGTGATTTAGTAGTTAATTCTTATGCTATTGATACTAAATACAGGATTGGCTCTGGAGATTCAAAAACATTAAAAGGATTTAAACAAGACGGAAAGAAATTAAAAAATTTAGGATATATTCCGGTAATTTTAATTTTAAGAGGCGACAATTTACCTGCCGCAATAACTGCTTGTCAAACAGGAAATTGGAATGTTTATACTGGAGATGATACTTTTAAATTTATTCAAAAAATAAGCGGTTTTGATCTTAAGCAATTTCTGATGAGTATAAAGGCAAAATTTGCTGTTGTCCGTTAAAATTTTCTTGATTAAGTCTTTTATTGATTATCTCAATATATTCGGGAACTATCTCAATACCAATATAAGAAATATCATAATTTTTTGCCGCTAATAATGTTGTACCGGAACCGGCAAAAGGATCAATTAAAATACTATTTTCAGTTCTGGGGACAAAAATTTTGACTAATTTTTCCATTAAATTAAGAGGCTTAACTGTACAATGAATATTAAAATCTTCTGTTTTTTCTTTAGGTATATTTTCTAATATATTTGATTGAAAACCACCTCCTAAAGTGTGAGTATAAAATAACCCAGTTTCATACTCTGTTAAAGTATCATAATAATTATTTTTTAATGGTTTTTGCAAAACACAAATAGCTTCCCATTCATTGCGTAAACAACTATGCCAACCATGCCATTTTTCTGGATTAGGATAGTTTTCTTGACTCAATTTTTTTTCAATATTAATACCTTTAGGAATACCACTCGATCGACGATAAACTATTATATCTCTAGCATAAAAACCAGCATTTTCTAAGGCTATTTGGACATGAGCAACAGTTCTAGTACTATTAAAAACTAAAATATTTGCACCGGGTTTACAAATATGAAAAAGCTCTTTTCCCCACTCAAAACACCAATTTTGATATTCTAAAATATTTTCTCTATTTTTTTGATACCATCGCTCATTTCTTACTCCTCCTGCTAAACCACTGCCATAGGGAATATTCTTAACTAAAGTCTTATTATTTTTATCTTTTATTCTTTCCATTCTGCGTTGAATTTCTGAGTTATCCCATTTATGCCCAATAAATTCATAATTGTAAGGTGGATCTGTTATACAAGCAGATATATAATTGTCTGGTAAGTTTTTCATGATTTCCCGACAGTCTCCCTGAAAAATTTTATTAATAGGCTTTTGTGACATAATATTTCACTATTTGTTGAATAATAATGATACTTATAGTATTCTAAAATTTTCTCTTTGTCAAGATAAGTGCTATCACTCCTATACAATAATACCAATGAAACAAAACGGGAAAAATCAATTTTAGGAGTTTTAAAATCAATTCTGATTACTTTTCCCTCTTCCCTTTTCCCTTTTCCCTATCCTCATCGAGAATTGATGATAGAGATGCAAGATCTAAGTAATAATTTGAATCTGTTAATAAATCAAAATGATGACTTCAAAAAAAAGGGATTGAGGTTAAAATTTTTGAGGATTTTTTAAATTTTTTTTGCTTCAACCCCTATGGAATTTAATCAGACTGAAAGACCTGCTTAATACTTATAATATTTAAAGTACTACTCCTGTTTTAGAAGCATCAGGATAAACACGCCATTCGTAAATTTTCTCGCCATCGAAACGGTAAATATCCGTACAAGGAACTTGCACAAAGGTTTTATCTTTTTTGTTAACATAGTTAGCATCCATTTCTAAGATGATGGTATTACCGACTTCCCAGAATCCTCGTTGGTTATGAGTGGTAAGTTTCAGGGTTTTATAGATATGTTGTAATAAACCGGCGATCGCCTCTGGACCGATGACAGGATCATTTGCACCAATTTTATATAAAACATCATCGGTAAAGAAGGTTTTAAATAATTCCCAATTACTAGCGTGTAAAGCCTCATACATTTTGCCTAAAATTCCACTAATCGTTCCTTGGGGCAAAACTTTTTCGTCACTTTCTTCAGAACCAACTTGAGGGGTATTGAATACGGGCATAATGTCCATAAAAATGCGTAATTCTTGGACTTTATCTCCTTTAAAAACGATGGTGTCACAACAAGGTAAACGGAAAACTTTACCGTCATGACGGATATAAGTAACTTCCATTTCACAGATTACGGTGTTACCAAATTCCCACATTTTCATAATATGGTGATAAACTTTGGCTACCGTTTGTAAAAATCCTTGGGATGAGTCAATAATGCCTTGAGGACCATAGGCTACAGGAAAATTACTAAATTGATAATGAGCATCTTCAGTGTAAAATTTAACGAAGTTTTGGACATTCATGGATTCCCCGGCGAGGAACATTTGACGAACAATTTGACATAAAGGACCTTCATTGGTAGCCGTCGTTGGACTTGTGATAGTAGCTTGTGTCATAGCATTTACTGGGTTTTGTTTTTCAATGATGTTTTTAATGTGTAAAGTTGCCTTCTCGATAAATTCGGGATTAGCGGCATGAATAAACAATTGAGCTTCAGGAGTATCTAGTGCCCCTTCCACTAAAGGTGTTAATTGAAAAATATTAATAAGCTGAGGTAATAAATTCTTACCCGGCTCATTAGGTTGCACTACCTGATTGATAAAACGAGGTTGAAACATTGGATAATTGAGAATATCGTAGGTAATTTTCAAGTTCGCTTCATCAATGGTAATTCTTTCTCTGACGAGCATTTGAGAGGTTTTAACTTCCCTCAACATACCGTCACTATATTTTTCTAAGGTTTTGGTATATTCCACAGGAGAAGGCATATAATTGCCCGGATTCTCTATCTTATCTAAGAGAATTGTCCACACTAATTCAGAACTAGCATTAACAGGGATACTATAATAGGCACTTAATTCTTGATTAGCAGAACTTAATCCTTTACCATTTAAACCCCAATAGTGGTTATCATTAGCGAGGTTATATTCTTTTTGGGCTCGGAGAAAATTAGCTTTGGCTGTGCGTCTGACTTGGTTAAATTCTAACTGTTCGCCGTTAGGTCCTTTACAGTAGAATAATGCCCAACCGTCAAAATCTCCAGGGAATTCCGTTTTAGCATAGATATGAGGTGCTTTTGCCCTTGCTTGTTCCGAAGTTAATTCAATAGTACGATTAGCAATGACATTAGTCATGCCTCGGCGATGACATTCTTCTTCTAACATTCTCGCAAATTCATTCAAATCCACATCATCTTTAACGAAAAAGGAGATATGAGGGGCGTTAACATGACCAATACCAGAAGGAATCGCCTCAAACACGTTCGGGGCATGAGCATCAAGATGAGCATTACGGAAGTGAATTAACTCTACGCAAGTATTACCAAAGGAGATAAAACGCACGTCTAAGGCTTCTTTATTACCATCTCGAATACTTGGTACTCCAAGAGATTTTAAATCAATACCTTTTTCCTTCGCCTCTATTTCCTCTTTTTGAAAGAGAAGATTATGTAATTCATCACCGATAAAACCATCACCGCCGATGGCTAATTTACCTCCTAAAACTTCAAGATAAAATTCGAGGGCGACATCGAGATTATTAACGGTAATCCCAAAATGTTGAACTCCTTGTAAATGTTGAGCAACCGTTCTTTGGGGCGCTTGGGTGATAACTTCTAAAGGCACTTTTCCGTTACCGTTATGAGTACCATTACCGTTATTATTGACTACGGCTTGACCGTTTTGATAAGTACCGCTTAACATAAGATTAGTAATGTCTGGTTGTAGTTGATTAGTTGCACCAATACTGGCGATTAATTCCGATACTTTGGCGCTTCTTTCCCCTGCTAAAGTCATTTTACCTTCATAAACAAAAGTATAAGCAGTCCGTTCAGGAAAAGGACGTAACAATTGTAAATATTGAGGGGCTTGTTGAATTGCTTGTTGATATTCGGTAGAAGCAAAGAATTTTTCTCGCTCTAATTGATTAGCAAAGGCAATTTCAAAGGCGGCATCATATTCCTTTCCTTGAGCTTCAGAATGGATAACACCGGGAGCATCAGGGCGAGAATTATCAATGGCATCAAACAAATGTAAACGGAATTTTAGAATTGATGAAGATTGACTAAGGGCGGGGGCGAAAGTATTGCGTAAATAATTACGGAAATTCTCTACGGTAACATTGGGTTGTTTTTTTACTAATATATGATATTTAACAGCCCCAACAACTCCGTTAGGTTTACCATCAGGGATACCATCCACATAGGTAATGGAATTTCCAACACTGGTGGTATAACCGATGGCTTTTTTAAATAAATTTCGTTCATCATCCATCAAAATTCCTGCCGCCGTAAACCAAGTATTGCGATCGCTCTCATTTTTAAAGGTTAATTCAGCAATACCATTGAAATTATCTTGAAGGTCAAAATTAGAATTTACCCCATTAATTTCAGGAAATAAACCATTTTCACTATGGGCAACATGAAACTGCCAATACTGATATTGTCCCGGTAATCTGGCACATACTGGTCCGTGAACATCCTTCCAGTAGTTATCGAATAAATCAAGGGGGATTCCTTCCCGTTTCCAGAGAAGAACATAAAAAGCAACTTTACCTTCTACATCTCTTTCTGCGTAATTGGTTTGAGTAATCGTTAAAGTCATAGATTTATCCTCTAAGGGGATTGAGAAAAAAAATTGTTTAAAGCACCAAAGCAACCGGCAACTTTATTAAAACCAGTATAAGGACAAAGAAATACTAGTAATTCTTCAATTTCCTCTCTGGTTGCACCTTGTTTAATTGCCATAACCACATGAGCTCCAAAGGGACTACCCGGACCATTTTGACTTTGATTAGCAACATCAAGAGCAATGGTAATTAAAGCCTTCGTTTTTTGATCAATTAAGGGTAATCCCCATGCCTCTCCTGCCACTCTAGTGACAAAATCACCGAATTGAGGATTAAGACTTTTTAATGCTTCTTGCAATTCCAAGTCATCAAGAACTGCATTTTTGTAATAAGGTGTATCTGTCATTTTTAATTAGGAATTAGGAATTAGTTAGGCATTCGGCATTCAGCAAGGAGTTTAAACCCCTTGTTTGTTACCAAATTAGTCAAATTTAAGTAGTAATTAAACTAATTAACTCGCTAGGTGCAAATACATCACGATAGAAAGTTAATTGTTCAGTTTTGAGATAACAAGCACCTCGATGTCCTCTTCTTACCCATGTAACGTTACCCTTAGCTAAGGTTTCATTGGTTTCATCGTCAACGCACTTCCATTCAAAATAAGTGTGTTCTCCTGAAAACATGACAATGGGCCAACACATGGTAACTCCGGGTTGTGCAATCAACGCCCACCAATGTTTTTCTCTTTCTCTTTGCTCGTTTAAACCAAAGTAAGGACCATCTTGACAAAGATAAATCAAATCATCACGATATTCCCCTGTTAAAATGTCACCTCTACCCTGTCTTAAGGCTTCACAATGAGTGGGCCACCAATCTTTATTTTCTTGTTCAATTTGTGCTAATGTGTAGTTAGGTGCAATAGCTGGTAATACTGACTCTTTCATTGCGACAATCCTTTCAGCATCCTCAATGAGTTTTTTTGCAACATAAGAGCTTACTAAACCCGGACGAGAATAATCAGCCGATAATCCTTGATAGTAATTGGTTCTTTTTTTCATTGATTTATTAGAGTTGGTGGTACTTTGATTTTCTAATTTTTGATGTAACATTAATTCGGTAATATCGGGTTTGATTTGATTTACCGCACCAATTTCGGTAATTAATTCCGCTACCGATGAACTTCGTTGCCCAGCTAGAGTCATTGTTCCTTCGTAAACAAAGGTATAGGCGGTTCTTTCTGGGAAAGGAGAAATTTTGTGAATATATTGGGAGGCGTTTTTTATGGCTTGATTATATTCAACGGAAGCAAAGAATTTTTCCCTTTCCAGATGATTAATAAAAGCAATTTCGTAAGCAGCATCATATTCTTTTCCTGGAGTTTCTGAATGAATAACCCCCGCAGCATCAGGACGAGAGTTATCAATGTCATCAAATAGATGTAACCGAAATTTTAATAGGGAAGGACTTTTGATTATAGCTGGGGCAAAGGTATCTCGAAAATAATTACGAAATGCGTCTCGACTAATATGAGGGCTTTTTTTCACCATTACATGAAATTTGATAATTCCCGTTTCTCCGTTAGGAGTGCCATTGGCAATGCGATCAATATAAGTAATGGAATTACCTTGACTCGTAGTATAGCCGATCGCCTTCTTGAATAAATTATGTTCATCATCCATAAGAATACCAGCGGCGGTAAACCAAATATTCCGATCATTTTCACTCTTAAAAGTTAACTCGGCGATACCGTCAAAGTTATCTTCGGCAACTCGATGATAGTCTAAACCTTCAATTTGCGGACAAAAACCACCTTCATTATGGGCGACATGGAATTGCCAATACTGATACTGTCCGGGTAATCTAGCACAAACTGGTCCATGAACATCTTTCCAATATTCATCGAACAATTCTAAAGATATACCCTCTCGTTTCCACAGTAGGACATAAAAAGCAACTTGTCCTTGTTGATCTCTGGTAGAGTAATCTGTTTCAGTTAATTGATTGATAGTTGAAAACATGAAGGCATCCTTAAATCATCAATTCATATTTTGTTCAAAAATTTTAACTATATCTTAATAATTTACTCAAGAATAGTTTAATGTTTATTACTTTAATTGTTCAGTGAATTTTGAGTTCTAAATTTAAGTACTTGATCTTACTTATAACCTAATATTCTAATTTTGATTCAATTTTTTTACAATTCTTCAATATTTATTTACAAAATGGTCTTTTATTATCCTAATTCTGTTATTAATTTTACAGGAATAACTAATTGACTATATGATTAAACAATTTACTAATTAATTATTCACAAAAATTAATTAATCACTTAATAGATATTTAGTAATTATTAAAGAATAATTTTCATTTGCTAATAATTATCACAATGTAATTTTGCTCTATTATCAATATCTTAAAAAAAATTATTGACCATGAGAAAAATAAGATTGCTATATTAAATTCACAGATTATAAAAATTTAAAAGTTTATGAATAATAATTATCGTCTTCTTGAACAAAGATCAATTTATATTTCTATTGGTACAACTTTTTGTATGTCTATTTTTGGCATTAGTTTTGGTATTTGGATTCAATCCGATGCGGTTATGCTTGATGGTTTTTTCAATTTGGTGAATTTTTTAATGGCTGGGGCTTCTTTATGGATTACATGGCTAATCAGTAAATCGGAAAATAAATTATTCAATTTTGGCTATGCAGGATTTGTGCCATTACTAAATCTTTGTAAAGGTTTATTGGTATTTGGAGTTTCTCTTTTTGCTTTTACTTCTGCTATTGGTGCTTTATTTCATGGCGGAAGACCAGCTAATACAGGTATAGCGGTACTTTATGCCATTGTTGCATCCATTGTTTGTTTAATTGTGGCTTTTATTCAGAAAATTTTAGCCCAAAAAACAAATTCTCCCATTGTTACCGTACATGTTAAAAATTGGTTTATTAATGGGATGATTTCGGTTGCTGTGGGAGTTTCTTTTTCCATCGCTACTTTTTTAAAACAAACTCCATTTAGTAATCTTGTACCTTATGCTGATCCGACTATTGTAACTATTTTAGTCTTAATTGCTTTTCCCATTCCAGTGATGATTATTGGTGATAGTCTTAAACAGTTGATGTTAGGCTCTGCTTCTGTGGAAATTCAAAATACTGTTAAAGGCTTAATTAAAGAAGCGATTAGTAATCTTCCTTGGGAAAGATATGCAATAAGGATGACAGAAGTCGGACAGTCTCTTTATCTACATTTTTATTGGTTATTACCTGTTTCCGAGAGTGAGATAACCTTAACGGAAATAGATAAAATGCGATCGCACTTAAGTGAGACAATTATGCAAAAATATCCGAATATGACAATTGATATTATTTTTACTCAAGATCAATCATGGTTTAGTAAAATGAATGATGAGCGAGGTGTTCAATCCATTGCCCGAGGAATTTAGAATTTATCCAAAATTTTAGCGATTAATAACCTGCCTATTTTTATTATCAGAGATGAAGGTTTGCGTATTTTAAAAGCGGTGGGACACATCGCAATCCCTTCTGGAGAGAGAGTAAGACCGAGTAAAGGTACTGCTTTTACAAGGCATCACTCAGTGAAGGAAGAATCCTAGCCGTAAAAGGCGGGGAGTTGTCAACCCCATGAAAGGCAAAGTGTAAGAATTTGATTTCCTAAGAATAATTTTGTGCAAGGTTTGATAATTATTTCTTTGCCTTTTGCAGTGATGAAGACGGCTTCATTGGTATCAGTTGCAAAACCGGCGTTATCTTTGTCAAGAGGATTCGCTACGATCGCATCTAATTTTTTGCGTAGTAATTTTTCCTTGGCAGGGGTAATAATATCACCAGTTTGGGCGGCAAATCCGATTAATTTTTGGGATGGTTGCTTAATTTCTCCTAATTTTGCCACTATATCGTTAACTTGCTCTAATTCTAGAGTTTTTGGTAAAGATTGCTTAGTTAATTTACTAGGGGAATATTGACTAGGTTTTACGTCTGCCACTGCGGCGGCCATAAAAATTATATCTGCTAGGGGAAAATTACTTCTGATGGCGGTTTCCATTTCTTGGGCTGTAGTGACAGTAATTATCTGAATGGGGGGTAATAATTTTAATAATTCAGGGTTAATATTACCTGCAACCAGAGTAACCATCGCTCCTCGATAATAACCGGCGTTGGCTAAGGCTATTCCCATTTTACCCGTAGCCGGATTACCAATAAAGCGTACTGGATCAAGATATTCTCTCGTATTTCCTCCGCTTATTAAGATTTTTTTTCCTGTTAAATCTCGTTTTCCTTCACTATAGATAATAGATTCTATGGCTGTTAGAATTTCCTTTGCCTCTACCATTCTACCTTTCCCTATGCGATCGCAAGCAAGTAAACCGGTATTAGTATGTAAGAGATGATAACGATTATGTAAGCGTAACTCTTGCCAATTATCTTGTACTGATTTTTGTAACCACATTTCCGTATTCATAGCTGGCGCAACAATAACAGGACATAAAGAAGCTAAAATCGTATTAGTGAGAAGATTATCTGCTAAACCATGAACCAATTTAGCTAAAGTATTAGCAGTTAAAGGTGCGATAAGGATTAAATCTGCCCATTCTCCTAGTTGAATATGTAGAGGGGGAGAATGAATTGGTTGCCAAAAATCTTGATCTGTATAAGCAGGTTTTCGGGCTAAAGTAGATAAAGTTAAAGGTGTAATAAATTTTTCAGCAGATTTAGTCAGAATAACTTCAATATTTGCCCCTTGCTGAAATAATTGGGAGACGACTTCACACACCTTATAAGCGGCGATACCTCCCCCAACACAAATTAAAATATTTTTATCTTTAAATGGTAATATAGGATCATGATTCGTCATAAGCCTCAATATCAAGTAAATAAAAATAAGGTTCAACTAAATCTTGACGATGAAATGCAAGGGCTCTTAATAAATGCCAGTCTTGTAAACCATCAAAAGGTGACTTATAGTCATCTAATTCCAGTCTAGTGGCAATTTCTGCTACTTGTTCGGCTGTGAATGTGGTATAGTCTTCTTCTTTTAAAGTTAAAGTTGTCATGGCTTTACCTCCCCGTAAGTCGGAGAAACTTGTTTTACCCCATTTTTATTGTAACTTGATTTGCTTTTTTGATTGTTAATAAATATAAACGAGTGAATTGTGAATTGTGAATTGTGAATGGTAAATGGTAAATAGGGGTGCGTCAAAAAGTATTTTGATGAGGATAAGCAATGGGGCATCCAGAACGTTTTCAAAGTCGGGATCAAAATTCATTTGTTTTGGACAAGAAGACAGGTGGACAAGTGGACAGATTGATTTTTTGCTATTAATTGATTAATTAGTAGTTAAAAACTTCTATATTTCAGTCTCCTAGTTAGTTTCAGAAATTGAGATTTTTGAGAATGAAAAAACCCTGCAGGACATCGGGGCAATGGGCAATGGCTAAATTTTCTTCATTCCTAATTCCTAATTCCTAATTCTTCTTGAGAAAATTGTCGAATGGCTTGTAATGCCACATCAAAGAGTTTTTTAGGTTTTAATTCTGGTTGGATTAATGTCCATAAGCGATATACTTCTTCTGTATGTAGTCGATCATCTTCAATTAAAGCCGTGATTAACTGACGGCGTAAATAATCTCCTTCCTCAGATACTAAAAATTGTAATCCTAAACTAGCTGTTGGTAATAAATCAAATTGACGATCAGATTGTGCGATCGCAATCATATTTTCTAATCTTTCCCATTGAAATTTACCATTTTTAAATAAAACCTCAATGAGACGTTTACGCATAGCCGGAGATTCTTCCGTTAATAAACGGCGAGAAATATAAGGAAAAGAGACTTCTACAATGCGAAAATCAGGATTAAGACTTAAGGCTAAACCCTCTTGAGTCACTAAAGAGCGAATGATTAAAGCAAATTTTGCTGGTACTCTAAAAGGATAATCATACATTAACTCTGAAAAATCATCAGTGATAGTTTTAAAGTTAAAATCTCCCACACTTTGCCCGATGGCATTACCTAAAACTTTCTCTAAGGCAGGAATTATCGGTTTTATATCCGTTTCTGGGGTTAAAAAGCCCAAATTGACAAAATCTTTCGCTAAAGCCTGATAATCACGGTTTATCAATTGCACGACAGAAGATGCGATCGTCTCTTTTGTATCTTCTGTTAATTGATCCATCATGCCAAAATCAATGTAAGCCATTTTACCATCAGCCATGACGAATAAATTACCCGGATGTGGATCGGCATGAAAGAAACCATGTTCTAATAACTGCCTTAAACCTGAAGTAACACCAATTCTAATGATTTCATTCAAATCTAAACCGGCAGCACGAATACTGTCTAAATCGTTTAATTTATAACCATTAATCCATTCTAAAGTTAAGACATTATGACTACTATAACGCCAATAAATTGAAGGAACTTTTACTTCATCATCTCCTAAAAAATTAGTAGCAAATTTTTCTGCATTTCTTCCCTCATTAATATAGTCAATTTCTTCAAATAATTTAGTACCAAATTCATCAACAATTAACCCTAAATCATGACCTAAATTAAGAGGTAAAAAAGGAGCAACCCACTTAGAAGCTAAACGCATTAAATATAAATCTAAACGAATAACAGGTAATAAATGAGGGCGTTGAACTTTTACTGCAACTTCTTCTCCAGTATGTAAAACAGCTTTATAAACTTGCCCTAAACTAGCGGCAGCGATAGGAATAGCAGAAATTTCTTTATAGGCTTCTATTATTTCTAAATCTAATTCTCTCTCGATAATCTCAAAAGCAATTTTACTATCAAAAGGTGGTAATTGATCTTGTAACTTAATTAGTTCTTCTAAAAAATCTTTACGAATTAAATCAGGGCGGGTGGAAAGTGCTTGACCAACTTTTATAAATGTCGGTCCCAATTTTGTTAATATTTTTCTTAATTGTTCTGCTCTTTTTTGTCGATTATTTTCTTTTTGTTTAAACCATTTATCTAAAGTTAATTGAACAATAAAAACTACAAAATAAAAAATTATTTTTAAACTACGAAATAAAGCTAACCAAGGGCGATAACGATAATATTGAGCTATATCTTCTGCTGAATAACGTCTTAATGGTTCAGTATCTCGTTTTTGTACATCTGATGAAGAATAATTCACGTTTTCTAATCAGGTTTTATATAAAAGTATTTTAAATAGTCAGAGTCAATTATAACCTTAGTTTACCTGAATGAATGATCAAATTATTGATGAAGAAAAATAATCGGTTTTAGGTTTTAGGTGATAGTGTTAAGTTTGAAAAATTTTATAAGTAATTATCTGATTGTGAAATAAATTGCAAAGCTAATAGCTGATTTTATCTAAAGATAATTAAAATTCTCATTCCTAACAAGGGGTTTAAACCTCTTGCTAATTTCTAATTTCTCATTCCTCATTATTTTAGTCATCCATTTGCCAAGGTTGAGCTAAATTATCTTCATCAAGAATTTTTTTCGGTTTTACAATTATTAATAATTGACCTAAAATGTTATAGTTAGGGGCAGATTCAAACCAGTTAAATTTTAGTTTTTGATCTTCTTCTATTAGCCAATAATTATTACTATTCCAATCTTTAATACTTAAGTCAACTACAACTAATAATTCCTCAGATTTAGTGCTAGTTTGTTTCGGCAAATCTTCACTACGACAAAAAATAACCGCAGGATGTTTTGCTGTTAAAATTACTTGCCAATGGGGAATAGAAACAATTTGAGTATTTTGCTTAATATTAATTTGACCAAAAGGCTCTATACTTTCAAAAATTGGCACATTTTCCAAATCTTTAGCCGTTAAAGGAAATGTTCCCACTACTGGTAAAATACAGGGTAATTGTTCTTCTGTTTCTAAGCGATATATGGGTAATAAAGGCGCATTTTTTTTCGAGGTAGATGTTGCCGTAGCAGCTTCTGTTAATAATTGCTCAATTTGTTGTCTGGCAGTAGAAGAATGAGCAAATTTTAAGCCTTCGGCAATCAAACGTGCTTTATCGGCTAAAGTCTTTTTCTGACGAGCATTTTTCCAATATTGATAAGCAACAGCATCTCCCGAATGAAGGGTGAAACCAGTGGGTGGTTGGGAAAGATGAGAAAAATGTTTGATGGCTTTGGCAATTTCTTTGGCACCATCTACGTCTAATTGTTTTTCTTTTGCTAAAATAGCGGCAGAAAGTCTTTCTTGATGATTTAAAATTCTCAATTCATATAATACATCACTTCGAGGACCACGATAATAATTTAGTAAATCTTCTTCTGCGTCACCCTTGATTAAACTATCATATACTTGAGAGGCAACGATGACCAAATTTTGTTGACTGGTTTGTAATCCTGTGCCTTCAAAAATTTCTTGACTGTTAACTCCACCTTGTTGCAATATTTGACAGGCTTTTCCCCAATCTACCCAACATCCTTCTTTATGTAACAAAGATGTTATAATATTTTCTTTTTCTTCTGAGGTTAAAGGATTATTATTGGTCTTATTTTCTGTCATCGTTTGATTATAATTGAGATTGATATTAATGAATCTAAAGTCATTATACTACTTTATCCTCTTCAAGTTGACCTCATTAAAAAATTCATTAGACATCAAGCTAAAGTCAGGCAACGATGCACAAGGTAATGGTTATTAAAATTCATAATTTCTCACCTTAAATAGATTTTAGTTTTTATTTTGTACTCGTATTTATTACAGTATTTTTAAAATAAGTAAATCATCCTCAAAATTGTGAGGTATCCATCGCCCTACTGAATTTTGCAAAAACTCTAAAGAAGATCTGTGTTTTGAGGTGTACCACAGTGAAGGCAATAGGGCATTAATTTATAGGTTAAATTATGGCAATTATTACATTCTTGATGTTGATTATAACCACAATGGGGACAATGTAAATGATCATGATGAATTTTTTTACCGCAACTTAAACAACGAGATTTTTCAACTCTTTTACTGGCTTGATTTTTCGGATTAAAAACAATTTGCTGAAAAAATTTGATGATTCCAAAACCGATGACGGGAATTATCAAGATATATAAATAATTGATTAAAAAAATTAATCCACCAAAAATAACGGTAATAATATCCAACAGAAAAGCAAAAATTGCCCCAACTTGTAAAAACTCAAATATTTTGATTAGTAAAGGGATAAAAAATATAACTAATAAATGCCAACTCATTAAGGAAATTAATCCATAGGCTTTTTCTATAGCTAATTTATGGATAAATAAACTGATAAATATTAAAGGTAATAAAAATAAAAGTTGAAAGATAATGACAATACTTGGATACCAAAATACAGCTTTTTCATATCCTTGTTTAACTTCACTAAATTTAACTTCTGATTTTAAAAATGAAAGAAATTCAATACTTTGCTCTGTAGCTAATAATTGTTGTTTTAATTCCTGAATTTCTCTTTGAAGATTAGTTATATTAGCCTTATTTTTATCTAATTCTTGTTTTGCTTTTTGGGCTTCAATTTCATTTATCGATAAATTTTGAGGTTGACCTGCTATTTTTTCTAATAAGCTAGAATCATACTGACTACGAATTGTGCGATTTTTTTCTTCAAGGGAAGTTACTTGTTTTTGTTTTTCTTCTATCGTGGTAAAAATTAGCTTATTATTCGGTTGATTGATGTTATTTGCAAGACTGGTAAAATTAAGACAAATTGGCGATACTTTTCCTAAATATTGCCTAGAAGACTCTTGATAACTTTGAGGTAAATTGGAGACTTTATTTAAAGCATTACTTATTATTTGAAAATCTCGATTATCTCTTATATCTTCTTTATAATTTTGCCATTGCTCATAACAAGGATAGGCTTGAGATGGAGTTAAATACCATTTACTAATATCATCTAAACCAGAAAAAACGTTAACCAGAATAAATAAGTCAATAATAATAATAACGATTAAACTTACTTTATTTATTGGCTCATTATTAATATTTCTTGATTTGATAAAAAATAAATCAATCAAACTGCGGATTTTTCTTAACATATCTAGTATAGTGAATAATCAATAGTTATGGATTAATAAATAGTGAAAAATAAGTATAGCAATCTTAAACGATTTGTGTTAAAAAGTCATACTCAAAAATTTTATCAAAACTAAAAATTTCCTCATGTATAAATAACTTAAATAAATATAACAATCCTAAATCATTCGTGAAGAATTAAAGATTAAAAAATAAATCTGTAAATCTTACTATACTTTAAAGCTGACCACTGAAAGCTGATAACTAACACCTTTTCCTCATGGTTTATGTAATGTGGTTAAAACTTTGACTTGAAATTCTTGCTCGAAAATTGGTTTTTTATAGTCTAAATTCCATAACTCTAAGGCACAATCATCATTAGGTTGAGTTGGTGTTAAATGTAAATGCAATTGCCTATACTCATTGTCATATTTACATTCTAGGCTTTTTATTGCTCCTATTTGACGACGATCTAATGCGATCGCTAATCTGAGAATAGCACTTAACTGTTTAATCATTCGACGATGATGATCTGATAAACAAGCATAGGTTTCATGTTTACGCTTTGGCTTACTTTTACGATGATAACGAGCAATTTGAGCAATTAATTCGATTTCGATTTCACTAAAACCCAATAATTCTGCATTGCGGATTAAATAATAAGAGTGTTTATGATGGGCAGAATGGGAGATATATAAACCAGAATTATGTAAAATAGTAGCAGACCAAAGATATTCTCGTTCTATATCGCCCCAAAAATGTAATTGATTTTTAATTGAGTCAAAAATATTCAGGGCAAAATCAGCAATTTTCTCGGCATGGGGTAAGTCAACTTGATATTTGTGGGCAATTTTATAAATGTTACGAGGACGTACTTCTCCTTGAAAGGCAAGACGATCTTCAATATAACCATGTTGTAACATCCAATCTACAATTACCCCTTCTCGTAAAGCCCGTTCACAAATGGTAAGGTATTGTATATTTAACATTTTCATGGCTTCTACCAAAATGATAACCCCAGCAATGATAATTTCCGCTCTGCGCTCAGACATTCCTGCTAAAGTGGCACGTTGGGCATAATTCATGGTAATGAGTTGATTTAAAATTGCTTCGATGTCTTTTAGTGGTATTTGATAACCATTTAAAGTTAAAGGTTCAACTTGTTGATGTTGGGTATAATGAATTAAAGCAATAGTTTCTGCTGTACCTGATGTGCCTACAAAAATTGGTTTTTCTCCTTCATTAAGGGCATTTTTAAATTCTTCCACAGGGCGCTCTAACATACCTCTGATATAGGCTTGTAAAGCAATAAATTCCTGATCATTAAGGGGATCACTATGAATAAAATCTTGCGTAAGACGAACTGCTCCTATTTTTGTGCTACTTAAAAATCTCGCTTCTTTACTATCTCCTAACACTATTTCTGTTGAGCCTCCTCCAATATCAATCATAGCGTGAACTTTGCCACCAAAATCCATACCAGATAAGACTCCTAAATAAATTCTTCGGGCTTCTTCCTGCCCAGAAATTAAATCTACAAAGATACCTAATTCTGTTTCAATTCTCCTTAAAAATTCCTGCCCATTGGGGGCTTCTCTTGTCGCACTAGTAGCTACTGCAATAATTTGATCTGCTTTTAAACT
Source organism: Geminocystis sp. GBBB08 (assembly GCF_016743215.1). GTDB lineage: Bacteria > Cyanobacteriota > Cyanobacteriia > Cyanobacteriales > Cyanobacteriaceae > Geminocystis. The sequence continues at coordinate 5,426 of NZ_VRZC01000026.1, read as the reverse complement.
TTCTGCTAGATGTTTACATCGTTTTAAGGCGGCTAAAGAACGATTTATCGCTTCTTCTGTAAGATTTCCAGTTTCCAAATGGCGATCGCCAAGTCTAACAGTATCTTTTTCTTTGGCAATAATACTAAAAGAAGGAATTTGGGCATTAATTTGAACGACAACCATATGTATAGAATTTGTGCCAATATCTATAGCACCTAAAATGCAGTCTTTTAATGCCTTTTGTTTTGTCAATCCATCAGATACTTGAGTGATAGTTACCATAAATCAGTTACTCATTTTTTGTGATGTAAAAATTTTAATTGATAGATAGCATTCCTAAATTATTTGTGAGAATTTTCAGGTTATCAAATAATTACTTTGGCAAGGGGTATAATTGCTTTCTTTGGCAATAGGCTTAAGCCTCTTGTTTCTATTCTCATCCTATAGGATTGTTATAGTAGTCGAAGGAAAGGTTAAGACATTTAAGTTAAGAAAAATTAGTTAATAATATGAATAACTATAGTTACCAAAATTAATAAGAGTGTGATTTATGAATTTTACTTTAGATCAAGATGTTCAAAAAAGATTATCTATCGCTGATAAAAGATGGTTTAGTTTACGTCATGATCAACCTATAATTGAATCAGTAATTAGCTCTGAACAAAAAATGCTTATTGAATGGGATTTTGATCTAATTATTTGCGGAGGAAACTTAGGTATATTTTTAGCGACTACTTTACAAAAAAAAGGTTATAAAATCGCAGTTATTGAGAAAGGAATTTTACAAGGTAGAGATCAAGAATGGAATATTTCACGTCACGAATTAAACTGTTTATTAGAATTAGAATTAGTGACTTTTGAAGAATTAGAAACAATGATATTTACTGAATATAATCCTGCAAGAGTTAGTTTTTATCAAGGTTATGAACTATGGGTAAAAAATATTTTAAATGTAGGAATTAGTCCAAAATTGTTAATAGCTAAGCTTCAAAAAAAATTTTTAGAATGGGGAGGAATTATTTTAGAAAATACAAATTTTAAGAATGCAGTTATCAAAGAAAATGGTGTCATTATTAAAACTGACAAACAAGAGCTAAAAACAAGATTATTAATTGATTGTATGGGGCATTTTTCTCCTATCATTAAACAACTAAGAAAAGCTCAAAAACCTGAAGGAGTTTGTTTAGTTGTTGGTAGTTGCGGTAAGGGATTTACAAATAATGAAACAGGAGATTTAATTGTTTCTTTTACGCCAATTCAAAATCAATGTCAATATTTTTGGGAAGCTTTTCCTGCTAAAGATGGGCGTACAACTTATTTATTTACTTATGTTGATGCTCACCCTGATAGAATCAGTTTAACAGAATTAATGAATGAATATCTACGACTTTTACCGGAATATCAACAAATAGAATTAGAATCTATTGACTTTCAACGATTTTTATTTGGATTTTTTCCTGCTTATCGTCAAAGCCCGATTAAAATGACTTGGGATAGAATCTTAGCCGTGGGAGATAGTAGCGGTAGTCAATCACCCGTTAGTTTTGGTGGTTTTGGTGCAATGATGCGTCATTTAAGTCGCTTAACTAATGCGATAGATTCTGCTTTAAAATGTGATAGTCTGAGGGCGAAAGATTTAGGTTTAATTCAACCTTACCAACCAAACATTTCTGTAACATGGCTATTTCAAAAAACTATGAGTGTTGACATGAATACTCAAGCAAATCCTAATCAAATCAATAACTTAATGAGTGGTGTGTTTGAGGTAATGGATAAACTAGGAGATGATGTCTTAAAACCATTTTTACAAGATGTGGTACAATTTTCTGGCTTAACCAAAACCCTTCCTCTGGTTAATCCTCAATTAGTTTTACCATTGTTACCTCAAGTTGGCTTACCTATTCTTCTCGATTGGTTTAAACATTATGCTAATTTAGGTATTTATAGTGGTTTATATCCCCTTGCTAAATCTTTACAACCCTTCACCAAAAATCTTACTCCCCAACAAAAATATTACTATCATCGATGGTTAGATATATGGCAATATGGAGCAGGATTTAAGTAAAAACAAAAGTCACGCTAATATAGATAAACAAAACTCAGTAATAAAACTTTATAATAGTTAATGTTTATTAATATTTATCAACCAACAAAAGTTAAGCAATATATCGAAAATAAGCTGTTATTTGGCAATAAACTCACTCCAGAATTATTCGCTATCCTGACAGTGTATTTTGTGCAGGGTATCTTAGGATTAGCTAGACTCGCTGTTAGTTTTTTCCTCAAAGATGAATTAATGCTTTCTCCAGCACAAGTTTCTGCGTTAATGGGAATAGCGGCGATTCCTTGGGTGACTAAGCCAATTATTGGTTTTTTAAGTGATGGTAAACCTCTATTTGGTTATCGTCGTCGTAGTTATTTATTCCTTTCTGGTATTTTAGGAGCGATGGCATGGCTAAGTTTAGGTACGATAGTAAATAATCTTTGGAGTGCGACTATTGCTATTTTATTTACCTCTCTTTCGGTAGCCATGAGTGATGTTATTGTTGACTCGGTGGTAGTCGAAAGGGCAAAAAATGAATCCCTAACAAAATCAGGCTCTTTACAATCTATTACATGGGGAAGTTCAGCTTTGGGAGGTTTAATTACCGCCTATTTTAGTGGTTCATTATTACAACACTTTAGTAATAATACAGTATTTTTAATTACTGCTTGTTTTCCCTTATTAGTAGTTGGTATAGCAGGATTAATCAGGGAAAAACCCATAGAAAAAGAAGCTATATCTAACCCTTTTAAAGGGCAAATTAAGCAACTATGGCAAACCATCACCCAAAAATCGATTCTCGCCCCAGTTATTTTTGTTGCCCTTTGGCAAGGCACTCCTTGTGCAGATTCTGCTTTTTTCTTCTTTTCTACCAATGAGTTAGGATTCACTCCCGAATTTTTAGGTAGAATTAGGTTAATAACCAGTTTAGCCGCTCTAATAGGTATATTTTGTTATCAAAAATGGTTAAAACAAATTTCCTTTCGAGTTATGTTAGGTTGGTGTGTAGTGTTATCTTCCTTGTTAGGAATGACAAGTCTGATATTAGTAACCCATTTTAACCGTGTTTTGGGCATTGATGATCACTGGTTTAGCTTGGGAGATAGTCTAATTTTAACTGTGATGGGGCAAATTGCTTTTATGCCTGTATTAGTATTGTCTGCTCGTCTTTGCCCTGAAGGTATCGAAGCCAGTTTTTTTGCTTTATTAATGTCAATCTGGAATTTAGCGGGGTTAATTTCCCATGAATTAGGGGCATTACTTACCCATTGGTTAGGAGTAACAGAAACAAACTTTGAGTATCTTTGGCTGTTATTGTTAATCACCAATTTATCTAGTTTATTGCCTTTATTTTTAATTAAGTTATTGCCCAATGAAGATCCACAAATACACCATAACCTGAATAATTTACCAACACCAGAAATTTACGAACATCATAGTGCAGGATCTGTTTTTGGTCAAGATATAATACCAGAGGTAATTATCGAGATAAATTCTCATCGTTACTAAAAATGACGATATTTTGATTAAATCTTGACAATACGGTTAAATTTTCAGTATAATAAAAATTAAACAAAAATATAGTCAAATATATTCATATATAGTATAATATTTGGGGATGAAGTTATCAGAGTATGCAAAAAAAACCGGTATTAGTTATCAAACAGCATGGCGAATGTGGAAAAGTGGACAGCTAAATGCTTACCAACTGCCTACAGGCACTATTGTCGTTAAAATAGAAGATGAGTCTAGTTCTGTAGATTTAATTGCTTGTATTTATGCCAGAGAGAGTCAGTAGTGCTGAAAATAAAAAAAACTTCTCAGCACAAGCTCAGAGATTAACCAATTATGCCATAGCAAGAGGTTATCGTGTTGATAAAGTAGTTAAGGAGGTGGGTAGCGGATTAAACGATAATCGAAAACAATTAGCTCAAATTTTAGTTGATGATAACTATAATGTCTTGATTGTAGAACATAAAGACCGTCTCGCTAGATTTGGCACAAATTACCTGTCATTATTATTAGAAAAAACAGGAAAAAAACTAGAAATAGTAAATTTAGCAGACCATAACAAAGATGAATTACTCCAAGATTTAGTGGCGATAATTACATCGTTTTGTGCCCGACTTTATGGGTTAAGAAGAAGTAAAAGAAAAACGGAAAAAATAATTGAACAGTTAACTAATGAGACAAGTTGAGAGACATATAATTAAAGAAAGTCACAAAGATTGGAAAGAGATAGATAAATTATGTTTTCTTTCCAAAAATCTCTATAACTATGCTAATTATTTAGTACGTCAATCTTTGATTTTTCAAAAAACTTATTTAAACTATAATCAGATATATCATCAAGTCAAAAATAGTCCAGATTATCGAGGATTACCGAGTAAAGTAAGTCAACAAGTATTAAGGATATTAGATAAAAATTGGCAAAGTTTTTTTGAGGCAAATAAAGCTTACTCAGAAAATCCAACCTTATTTAAAGGAAAGCCAAGACTGCCTAATTATAAAGATAAAATAAAAGGAAGAAACTTATTAGTTTATACCATTCAAGCCATTAGTAAAACAAGTTTCTCTAAAGGAAAAATAAAACTGTCAAAAACAGAAATAGAATTTCCCACAAAAGTCGAAAATATAGCTTGTGTGAGAATAATTCCCAGATTAAAACAATATGTAATAGAGGTAGTTTATGAAAGAGTAAATAAATGTACAGTAAATAATCCCAACTCCTCGGCGGCAATAGATATAGGAGTGGACAATTTAGCGGCGTTAACATCAAACCAAAAAGGATTTACACCGATACTGGTTAACGGGCGGGTGCTAAAAAGTATCAACCAATTTTATAATAAAATTAAGGCAAAATTACAGAGTAAATTAAAAGGGAAATCTCCCACATCTTCTCGGATTCAAAGATTAACAGCAAAACGAAATAATCAAATAGAAAATTATCTTCATGTCTGTAGTCGATGGATAATAAACTATTTAGATAAACGAGGAATAGGACAATTAATTATAGGCAAAAATCCTTTGTGGAAACAAGAGATAAATAATGGGAAAAAAAATAATCAATCATTTGTAAATATCCCTCATGCTCGATTTGTAGAAATGTTAAAATACAAAGGAGAAATGGCGGGAATAAAAGTGATTGTAAGTGAAGAAAGTTATACATCCCGTGCCAGTTTTTTGTCCTTAGATTATATTCCGACATATGGAAAAAAAGAGGAAAAATACCAGTTTAGTGGTTATCGTGAAACCAGAGGAATGTACAAGCAAAAAGGTTCAAAAAAGAGGATAAATGCAGACGTAAATGGTTCCTATAATATAATGAGAAAAGTAATCCCAACAGTCTTTGACTCAGGGATAGAGGGCGTTGTAGTTCGTCCAGTTAGGATAACTCCTA
>NZ_VRZC01000269.1 GCF_016743215.1 Geminocystis sp. GBBB08 | reverse complement strand
TTTATCTTGAAATGTGAGTGAAAGACCTTCGTTGAATTTCACAACAAAAAAATACCCACAGAAATCAACGAGGGATGTAAACGAACCAACAAATAAAATCGAGCGTCAGCGAGTCCTTAACTTTCAAGACTTTTGAGAGAACGTATAAACTCTCTTACTATATCTGTCTTTGTGCGTCCTGTTTTTTTAGCATACTTAATAAGCAACTTCATTTCAGACTCCTCAACTCTTACACTTAATTGAATTTTTGCCATTGTGTATAATAATATGATATACTATTTTCATTGTTAGTTTAACGCATATAATGAACAAAGCATACAAATACAAGTTAAAACCGAATAGCTCTCAAAAAGCCCTGATGGTTAATTGGCTTGATATGTTGCGTTCTCATTACAATTTCTGTCTAAGAGATCGGATTGAAAGCTATGAGCAAGTCAAAAAGCCTAAAATGGGTAATTACTGCGACTTGCACACCAAAGCGGAATGTTGTCCATTAACTTGTTCTGTATCTAAACACTCACAATTAGGAGAACCTTTTAAGGGTGATAAAAAACGTAATGACTACGAAATGCAGTCCAGTGAATTACCTAATTTAAAGAAAACTAGAACATGGTATAAAAAAATTCATTCAACGGTTTTACAACAAAATTTGCGCAGTGTGACCCGTTCTAGTCAAAGTCTAGGCAAACAAGCCGAAACGTAAACTAGGCAAGGTTAACAGAAATGTACCTTGACAACTTTATATCCTTGTAAGTGAAAATCTTACCCGTTATTGTCAACGTGACAGCATAACCGACAGTGACTTGGTGTTTTGGTAAACCATACGCTGAAGCTCGGTTAAAAGGTGGTAACTGATAGCCTAAATCGGAATCCCATCCAGCAATTTAACCACGACTACGAAAGGAATCCTCGCCTGAACCATCGTTATTTTGAACTAGCTAAATAAGGCTGATAAGCTAGACCAAAAGGTAAAACCCTAATGCACTAGTGGGTTTTCGCACCTGAACTAGAGACAAATACACAGAGTCGGTGGATAGAGGAAGTCTAAGGTTGAGTAATACTGCGGTTCATTTGAACTGTCAGAAGGATATAGGGAACGGGATAACCTCTCATAACCTCTCCTAGAGGTCGAAAACTAGGAGTAGTAACCAGCGTAAGGTTATGGGAGGCAGGATTGTTCAAGAAGCCAACGCTTTTATGTAATGTAAAAGATATGCTGACGTGAACACTTTGATAAACAATGTAAAGTCAATTTAGTAAAGAAATTATGACGAAGGTAAAATCTATCGATAAATTAAATACATGGAACTCTATTAACTGGAAAGTTGTGGAGAGAGAGGTGTTTAGACTACAAAAACGAATTTACAGAGCGAGTCAGAATGGTAATGTCAAGTTGGTTCACAGCTTACAAAGGTTACTCGTAAAATCCTATTACCGAAAACTTCTAGCAACCAGAAAAGTAACTCAGGATAATCAAGGCAAGAAAACAGCAGGAGTGGACGGAGTTAAATCACTGATCCCAAAGCAACGCCTTGAAATAATTGGTCAATTAAACCTAAGAGGTAAATGTAAACCTACTCGTAGAGTGAACATACCTAAACCTAATGGTGAAACAAGACCACTGGGAATACCATGTATGGAAGATAGGATTAAACAAGGATTAGTCAAATTAGCCATAGAACCCCAATGGGAAGCAAAATTTGAATCAAATAGTTATGGATTTCGACCAGCAAGGTCATGTCATGACGCAGTACAGGCAATATTTAATACCATCAGGTATCAACCAAAATATGTATTAGATGCCGACATCGCTAAGTGTTTTGACAGAATTGACCACAATAAACTCCTTGCAAAACTTGAAACCTACCCACAATTGAGACGTGAAATTAAATCATGGTTAAAGAGTGGATACATGGATGGTAAACAACTATTTCCCACCGAAGAAGGTACACCACAGGGAGGTGTAATATCCCCATTATTAGCGAATATAGCCTTACACGGTATGGAACTAGAACTTAAAAAGTTTGCAGGTACATGGAAAGGGGGAAAAAGCAAAACGAATAATGAAATTTCTCTCAGTATAATCCGATATGCAGATGACTTTGTAATTCTACACAAAGACATTGAGAGAATTATGCAATGTAAGGAAATAATCGAAAACTGGTTGAAAGATTTAGGACTCGAACTAAAACCAAGTAAAACCCGAATTTCTCATACTTTATATGAATATAAGGGGAACACAGGGTTTGACTTCTTAGGATTCACAATCCGTCAATACGAAGTTGGACAAACCCACTCAGGAAATAACAGAGGTGGAAGGCTTGGTTTCAAAACCATCATAAAACCATCAAAGGATAAAATCAAGTCTCATATCAGAAAGATTGGAGATGTAATCAGGAAAAACAAATCAACACCACAGGTAACTTTAATCAAGGAACTGAACCCCGTTATTAGAGGTTGGGCAAATTATTATAGTTCGGTGTGCAGTAAGGAAACTTACTCGAAATGTGACCATATGTTATATCAACAACTCAAGAGATGGGCAGAAAGAAGCCATCCGAATAAATCCAATTCATGGGTTGTCAAAAAATATTGGCACACATGGGGATTAAGAACATGGGTATTTTCGACCAGAGATGAGGATGGAGCGAGACTACTAAACCATAGCAAGACGGAAATCAAAAGACATACCAAAGTCAGAGGAGAAAAATCACCT
>NZ_VRZC01000268.1 GCF_016743215.1 Geminocystis sp. GBBB08 | reverse complement strand
TTTTTGGTTTATCTCTATAGCTTTACGATAATTTAATTCAGCTTCTTCAATTTGATTATTATCAAAATAAATTTTTCCTAAATTATTATAAGCATCAATAATAAGAGGATTAATTTTTATTGCCTTTTGATAAGCATAAAAAGCAGTTTGTTTATCTCCTTTTTTTTCTAAAATAACACCATAATTATAATAATCTAGTCCATATTCAGGGAGTATTTGTTCTTGATTTGATAATAGCTCATCTATTTTTCGATAAATATGTAGAGCCATTTGCCATTGATCTTTTTGTAATTGATTAAGGGCTTCTTGTCTTAAAATTGTTAATAATTTAATTACATTTTCTTCGATATTATTTATATCTAATAAAGTTTCGAGCCAAATTTCTTCGGCGATATTTACTTTATATGATAAAAAATAAGCTAATCCCAAATACAAATAATTATTAATTTCATCAGGATTATTTTCTATTTCCTGTTCATAAAAATTAATTATCTGATCAAAATTTTGTACTGCTAAAAACTCTGTTACGTTGGGATGCCAATTCATAATTTAATTATATTTTGATAAAATTTTTAGAAATCTTGATTAAACCAAGGTTAAAAACATAGCAATTCTTAATTTATCCGAGAGATTTTAATAACTAAAAAAACTTAAATAATTAAATATATCTTGAGTAGATAATTGCCAATCTGATAACCAAGATAAAACTGGTAAAAGATCATTATTTTGTTTTATTTGAGGTTGTTGATTCGGTAAAAAAACTATTATAATTTTTTCTTGAGGATCAATTAACCAAGCTATTTCAGTTCCATAATTTAAGGCAAATAAAATATTATCAATAACTCTAATAGAACTTTGTTGGAGAGATAAAATTTCAATGATCCAATTAGGTGCAATTTCGATATTATTATCTATTTCTTCTTGTGGATCTTTAGGAATATTTTGCCAACTAATAACACTAATATCCGGCACTATTGATCTAGTTCCAAAAGTACAACGCAATTCTGAAAAAGCACAACATTTTTTTTCAGGAATTCCCCGTTGATTAATAGCGGTGGTTAAAAAAGTTTGAATAGTGCTATGTTTTCCTTTTGGCATTGGTTTTTGAAAAATATAACCGTCAACATACTCCTGAATAGGTTTACTTTCTGATAATTCTAAAAATTCCGTTAAGGTAATTTTTGTTGGTATTTTAACAAACATAATTATAAATTAAATTATAAATATTGATTTAAGTTACGTTTTGTATTTTTATTACATCTTGATAAAATTTTTCTAAAGCTTTGATACATTCTAAATCATCATAAAGCCGATGATGATTAGCTTGGATTTTTTCCCTAATTTCCTCTCGATAGGATAAATCACTACCTAATCTGACAGCTATTTCTATATATTCCTCTTCACAAGATGCGATCGTCTCTGTAACTCCTAACATTTTTAAAATACCATAACTATGTCGCCCTCGCATCAACTCTCCCGGACAAGTTACTACTGGTAAATTACAGGCGATCGCCTCTAAAGTAGTATTACCTCCAGACCAACTAAAAGTATCAAGATAAACATCTGAAATTAAGTTAAGACTAAGATATTGTTGTGTATTTAATCTTGGTAAAAAAAGACAATATTCTTCACTATTCAAATCAAATTTGCGAAAACTCTCTTGTAAACGGTGTTTAAATAAATCTGTGATCCTTTCTCCTTTACTATCATAAAAAGAAAGAAAAAGAAATTGAGCATCTTTTATCTGTTGGGCAATACGAGGAAAAATATAGTCATATTGTGGTAAATATTTGAATAAAGATTGACAAGATAAATAAATTATAGAATCTTTTTTAAGCTGAAAAAAAGAACGATCTAAAATTTGTTCTGGTAATGAAGGTTGAGGATAACAAATACTAATATTTGGTAAAAAAATTAACTTTTCTCTATAATGTTCTTGTGCGTTTTGTGGTTCCATTAATTCACTAGAAAGAAAATAATCGATAGTAGGAATACCTGATGTTACTGGATGTCCCCATGTCAAACACTGTATAGGTGCTAAACGAGAAGCGGCGATCGGATAAATTGCTGATTCCATACCAATATCAAGAAAGACAAGTATATCTAAATCTGAGTTAATGATTTTTTGGCACTCATTTTCTAAATCTGAAGCCTCAATAGTAAAAAACTGATCACTATATTCTTGGTATTTTACGGTTAATTCATCCTTAAGGGGAGTTTGGCCTAAAAGATGATAACAATAAATTTCAAAATGATCTCGATTATGATTTTTAATCCAACCTAAATAAAGTTTTCCCACAGTATGATTACGAAGATAAGAGGAAATATAACCAACTCTGATTTTTTTCTTCTGAATTTTTTTCTTTTTTATTTCTCCTAAATTACACCAATTATTAGCTTTGATGATTCGCTCTAATAAATCTCCATACTGTGATTGTAAATTTAGATCATTTTTACCTTGATAAGCGAGAAAAAAGTTGTTATGTTCTTTAATAGTATCTAACGCGTTTTTCCTTAAGGTTTCTGTAGTTAAATTTAGAGAATTAATAATGGTTTTTAAACCTTCAGTAAATCGGTGACGATAGAAATTTATTTCTTCTTCATTTTGATACAAAATTGGTAAAACCAAATATTGTTTTAATCCCCAAAAAAGTTCATCGGGATAAGATTGACTTATTTTTTTTGCAAAATCAATAGCTTGATTTGTTTTTCCTGAAAGATCAAATAATCTATGTAAATTAATATAACCACCAAGATGTTGTGGGTTTATCTCTATAGCTTGACGATAATTTAATTCAGCTT
>NZ_VRZC01000267.1 GCF_016743215.1 Geminocystis sp. GBBB08 | reverse complement strand
ATAGTAATACTATCAACGCTTCCGTGGGTGAAGTAAAACTGGCATCAATGTCAGATTAAGCGTCTTAAAAATATTTTTAAGGCTTTGAGGGATACCTCCTTTTGAGTAAAATACTCAAATGCTATTGCTGTTTATTACGGTATGTACCGTTTTATTCCGCATAAATGGATCAGTTGTCAATAAATGGTTTTTGGATAAAGTAGGCTTCGCCTTGTCCAATCGTACCAAACACTTGTAATTCAATTTCTGGATGAATGTTCAAAAACTCGTCAACAGCTTGTTTACAACCCTGAAATGCTGAATAATCATCGAACTGAATATATCCGCCGGGAGAAATATGGGGATACCATCGACTTAAGCATAAAGTTGTAGGGGAATAAAAGTCACAATCAATATGTAGTAAAGCTATCTCACTAATAGATACATTCGGGAATGTATCTTCAAACCAACCACGATGAATAAATATTTTTTCGCTGGAAATAGATAGTTTAGTCATAATTTCAGCAACTCTTTTAGGGCTACCTACAACTTCACCAACCCATTTTTTACCAGCGACTCCATCTTCTTCCGTAGATTCAGGTAAACCTTCCCAAGCATCAAAAAGATGAATTGATCGAGAGGTTTCTTTTGCTGTATATGCCATTAATGCGGCAGTTCCACCATCTAATACACCACATTCTACTAACGCTCCATTTATCCTATTTTCATTAACTATCATCGACAAACGAATAAGATTTTGTTGACGCATTTGAGATACTTGTGTATAAGGAAAAATAGTTTTATAGGGTTCGTCTAATTTGAGAGAACGAAGTTGCCAAAACTTTCTTATTCCTCTTAAATATGGCTGTAGTTTTTTTGGAAGAAAAGGTCTTAACCATGAATAAGATTGTTCTGGTGCGCCTTGTTCAATGGAAATTTTAGTCATTTTATTTTTATTTAGGTAATATAGTGATCCTATTTGAGTTGTGGCAGAATAACTATCAATAATTTAGCAATGATCGTCTATCATCCTTTCTTTTATTAATGATAGAAAATCTTTTATTACTTTTAAATATGCCACAAATAATTTAGGACTGCTATAGTAAAATATACAGTTAATATATTAATTATAGATGGTTATCTTATTAAACTTATCAAGCTATTTCAAATGTTCATAAATTGTTAATATTTTTTGTGCTTTATTTTTCCAAACAAATTCTTTAGCCCTTTCAATAGCATTAGCGGACATATTTAACCTTAAATTTTCATCAGTAACTAATAATTTAATTTTATCGGTTACTTCTTGGATTAGATAATTTTTGGAAGTCGGCTCAATTTTAAAACCAGTTTCTTCCGTGACATATTCGCCAATACCCCCATTATTAACAACAATACAGGGTAAACCAGAAGCCATTGCTTCTAATACTACTGCCCCTCCAAATTCTCGAATTGAGGGAAAACAGAAAATATCTGCTTGATTATAATAAGTTAGAGTTTCAGCTTGTGGTATTAATCCTGTAAATTTAACAAGATGACTAAGATTTAGATCTTTCACTTGTTTTTCTAAATTATTTTTTTCTTCCCCATCACCGACAATGGTTAATTGAATTTGATTTTGTAAAGAAGTATCTAAATAACTGATAGCTTGAATAACTATATCAGCACATTTATAGGGAACTAATCGCCCGACAAATAATAAGTTAATTTTTTCACCATTTTGTTTTTTTTGTTTTGGCTGAGTCACAAAATTTTCGGGGATGCCATTTTCATAGAATAAACTAATTTGATTATCAGGAAGATTAAATAAATTTTTCAACATATTTAGAGTATAAGTAGATCCGGCAAGAACTCTTGTGGCTTTTTGATAAGTTTCCCGATAACCCGGAATTAAGAATCTACCCACATTTCTTAAAAAATTAAGATTAGCATTTTCTTTTTTTGCCGTCTCTTGAAATGCAGGAGGAAAAGGTACACCACCATTTACAGGACCTATGATAAAAGGAGTATTTTGACAAGCCTGAACAACTTTGACAGGGTATCTAGGTATCATAGGAGTAATGGCATGAACAATATCATAATCTGATTTGATAATTGAATCTTTGAACAGTTGATAAACCTTCTGATTAAACTCTGCGTACATAGGATAAGAAAGAGTGTGAAGAAGTGGCCAAACTACTCCCCCTAGTGGTTTTGAACTGATAAGAGAAATAACTTTATAGTATTTCTTGATAAATTCACTCTCGTTGATATAGATAATTTTTGTATTTTCAGATTTTCTTTGTTTTTCGAATGCCTCTTTATTTCTTTCATGAGTCACTAAAGTAGTATTAACTAATTTACTAATTTGATTGTAATAGTTATAGCCTACCAAAGGGACGGAAAACCATTCTGGGTTACACTGCTCTATAATCAGTAAAACTTTGATTTTTTTATTATTCATTTTGAAATAACGAGGTTTTTGTTGGAGATAGTATAAATCCTTCTTCAAAAAATTTATTATCTAAAATCATTTTTTGATACGCTTGTTCAAAATCTGATTTTGCCATAGATTTAGACATCGACCATAATTAAAAATGCAATCAATTCTAATAAATTATTTATGAATTTAGGCTATGTTTTTAATGATCCCTGAGTTAAAATCAGATTTTTTGGAGAAGTCTAATTATCGGTCTTTAATTGTTGTTGCGTGGGTGTTTTTCACTAACAGAGTATTTTTTGATAATTTAATTATAATTAAGATTATTTAATAATTCTATGTATTATTCTTTTAAAACGTAACCAACACCTCTAACGGTTTGAATAATTCTTTTTTCTTTATTTGATTCGAGTTTTAACCGTAAAT
>NZ_VRZC01000266.1 GCF_016743215.1 Geminocystis sp. GBBB08 | reverse complement strand
AGGGTTTTAACTGTTTGCGATAATCGGTAGAAAATATGCTAAAATCGATTAAAACCAAAAGCCAATGACTTTTAATTACTGGTGAAAATCCGTGCTTTACCACGTCACTGATGTTAAGTCAGAAACCACAAAGGAGTAAACCTTCGCATAATCAATTAAAACGAGGTATTTATTCAGGTTAAACTAAAAGTAAGTTCAAATGCTGATCAACTAACAAAAGTTAGAGCTATGAACTAAAGGCATTGCCGTTTATGCCTTGAATGCCACCGTTAAAAGTGGGTAAACCTTTCAAAACATTAATTTTGTTTTTCTACAGATTTAATGAACGGTAACACCTGAAAAAGTAAGTTTATAGATGAATATTTGTCTATAAAATTATAAACTCTGTGGAGAGTATCAAGCCGACTTAACTGGTTAATCAGCAGAAAGTAAACGTCATAGGTAACTATGAATAAGTTTGATCTAACAGTTCCGTCAAAAAATGTCATCAACGGAGTGGGTATAACCCGCTTTTTTTATTGCTTTTTATAGTTAATTCCTAAATTTTTGATCTAATTTAACCTGAGTTCGGAGTTCGGAGTTCGGAGTTCGGAGTTAAAATTAACAGATTTTGATAAAAAGAGTAAATAAATTGATTTTTTTCTTTTCAATCCTTTGATTGACTAATGTTCGAGCTCACTTTAAGTGCGAAACCTGCTACCAGATACCTGAAACCTTCCTAAACCCAATATTATTGCATCGAACTGAGGTAATTTATGACTCATCCCCTGATAGCAAATATCACCGAAATAGCTAAATCTGTTGCTCAAGAATTAAACCTCGAAATTGTTGATTTGACATTTTTAACCCATAAAAACCCTCCTATTTTAAGGGTGTATATCAATAATCCATCAGGGGATACCAGTCTTGATAACTGTGAAAAAATGAGTTGTTTATTAGAAGAAATCCTCGACGCTAAAGATATTATCCCCTCGGCTTATATGTTAGAAATTTCCAGCCCGGGTATCGGTGAAAACTTGACGACAGATCGAGAATTTATTAGTTTTAAGGGTTTTCCAGTGATGATAGAAACTACTACAGAGTATAAAAAACGTACTCAATGGCAAGGAAATCTTCAAGGTAGAGACGAAAAAGCAATACACATCAACTGTAAAGGCAAAATGGTTGCTATTCCTAGAGAAATTGTCATCCGAGTCAAACTAGAAAACAGTGAGGAATGAAGAATTAGGATACTAGAAGGCAAGATGTCTATTGTCGAACTATTCATTATTCACTATTAATTATCAACTATCTATTTATTATTAACTATTAACTATTATGAGTATTGTCAAATTACCTGGTTTAAAAACGCTGATTGAAGAAATCAGTAAAAGTCACAATTTACCAGAAAATTCTGTCAAAGAAGCCTTAACAGAAGCATTATTTAAAGGTTATGAGCGTTTTCGGCGATCGAAACAAACTACCACTCATCAACCTTTTCCCGATGACTATTTTGATAATTTTAGACTAGAACTTGACGTAGAAGAAGAAGGATTCAGAGTTTTAGCCTTAAAAATGGTAGCTGAATCTGTAGAAGAACCTGATCATCAAATTTCCTTAGATGAAGTGCGAGAATTTAATGATGAAGTGCAACTCGAAAATGAAGTTTTAGTGGATGTAACTCCTGAACAAAAAGACTTTGGACGCATGGCAGCTATACAAACGAAACAGGTACTGCAACAGAAATTAAGAGATCAGCAAAGAGTCATTATTCAATCAGAATTTAAAGAATTAGAAGGCACTGTTTTACAAGCAAAAGTTCTTCGTTTTGAACGTCAATCGGTGATTATGACTCTTCAAAGCGCCCACGGAAGACCTGAAGTTGAAGCCGAATTGCCTCATCATGAGCAGATTGCTAGTGACAATTATCGTGCCAATGCCAGTTTTAAAGTTTATCTCAAAAAAGTCCGAGAAGGTTCTCAAAAAGGTCCTCAATTATTAGTTTCCCGTGCTGATGCTGGTTTAGTAGTTTATCTTTTTGATAATGAAGTTCCTGAATTTGAAGAAGGAGTGGTAAGAATTGTGGCGATCGCCAGAGAAGCAAATCCTCATAATCGTTCTGTTAATGCTAGAACCAAAATTGCGGTAGATACCTTAGATCGGGATGTTGATCCTGTAGGTGCTTGTATTGGAGCGAGAGGTTCTCGCATTCAAGCCGTAGTCAATGAACTAAAAGGGGAAAAAATAGACGTAATTCGTTGGTCGCCTGATCCAGCTACTTATATCGCCAATTCCTTAAGTCCGGCTCAAATTGATTTAGTCAAATTAACCAACGCCGAAGAAAGACAATCATTAGTAGTTGTACCTGACAATCATCTGAGTTTAGCGATCGGTAAAGAAGGACAAAATGTGCGTCTGGCAGCCCGTTTAACAGGTTGGAAAATTGACATTAAATCAAAATCAAAATACAACGATGAACAATCCCAATAAACATAAAAATTATCGACGGTGTATCAGTTGTCACCGCTTAGATGAGCGCAAAAAATTTTGGCGTATTGTGAGGACTTATCCAGAGAAAAAAGTTATTTTAGATCAAGGGATGGGCAGATCCGCTTATCTTTGTCCTCAACTAGAATGTTTAAATTTAGCCAAGAAAAAAAAGCGTTTATCAAGAGCATTAAAAGCCGAAATTACAGCTGAAATTTATGAACAACTTACAAAAAGACTTTTATAGTATAGCTTTGATTTTTGTCTGAAGCTAAAACGCATTTAACTCAGATCTTGCACCAGTACAATAATACCAATGAAACAAAACGGGAAAAATCAATTTTAGGAGTTTTAAAATCAATTCTGATTACTTTTCCCTCTTCCCTCTT
>NZ_VRZC01000265.1 GCF_016743215.1 Geminocystis sp. GBBB08 | reverse complement strand
GCTTCAATCAGACGAACAATTAAAACTTAAAAAAAAGTTAATAGAAAACAAAGACGTTTCTTCTAAAACAAGAAATAATTTAATTATAATGACGGATGTAGTTCAAGAAATTGAAACTGATTTAAACATTGCTATTATTATCCCCGTGCGTGACTCACTAATTCATAATTCATCAAGTTTTGAATTGAAAGATAAATTGAAAGAAAAAATCATCCCATCATTAGCTGAAGATATAGCGAGGAATTATGATTCTGTTAGTCGAATTATGACGAAATTTGAACAAAAAGAAGATTTTTTGTATCGTCAGATTAAAGCAAATGATGAAAAAGGAAAAGCCGAGTTAAAAAGAGAAGAACAACATTTTAGACTTCTTTATTTAACTATTCGTCAAGGTATAACAGCACGAGCTAATTTTAAATTTCAAGCAAAAGCTAAATCTTTTCTTGATGTACTAGAATCTCTTAAAGATGAATTGTTATCGAAATTAATTAATTCTCTAATTGAACAAGAATTATTATCAGATAACTTACAACAAGCAATTCTTAGTGATACTAAGAAAAAACTATCACAAAATCCCCCTGAGTTACCTTCCGATTTGTTTAAATTTGCGGATGCTATTAAATCTGAAAAAACCAAAAAAAAAGAAGTAATTGGCACTGAAACGAAAGATGTTCAGGTAAAAAAAACAAGACCTGTTCAAGATCTAGAAACATATACCGTTAGTTCTTGCTTTCAACAAACCAAAACTCGTCCAGTTACTAGAACGGAAACATATACTACTACGGAAAAACAAACATCTAATGTTTATGGAGACGCAGAATATGAAGAATTATACTTACCCACTCCTCAATTAATGGCAAAACAATGGGAGCAAGGTATAGCCCAAGAAAAAGAAAAACTCTGGCAAATATTAAAAGATTGGATTGAAGAACAATTAGATATTGTGAATCAGATTTTTGCGGAGTCAGTAAAAGAAATTATTGATTTTTGTGAGCGTATTTTAGATGAACAACTACAAATAATTGAATCAGAATTAGAAATTTCAATGCAATTTTGGCAGGAGGTACAAACAAAAGAAAATGAGATAAAACAAATTAACGAGGATTTCCGAAAAGATTTAGGGTTGATGACTACCCTAAAAGATATGTCACAATAAAATAAACTATTGATTAACTAGAGATTAAGCCATGAATCAATTAAATATTTCCGTTACTGAAGATTTACAGGATTTTATCAATGAACAAATCCAAACAAAAGGTTATAGTAACTTAAGCGAATATGTTAATTATTTAATTCAAAAAGATAGGGAAAAACAAGCCGAAAAGCATTTAGAAGAATTACTTTTAGAAGGATTAGAAAGTCCTGAATTTATTGAAGTAAATGATCAATGGTGGGAGGAAAAAAGACTCAAATTAATGAATCAAATTAAGGGTAAAAACTTATGAGTTTATTAATTAGAGTATCCACTAAAGCAAGTCAAGATTTAGAGGATTTATTTAACTATCTAGCAAGAGAAAATGAAAGTATTGCTTTCAAATTTTTTGACTCCTCCAGAGAAACTATTGCTTTACTTGCTAAAATGCCAAATCTTGGTAAATCTTGTCAAATTGCTAATCCTAAATTAAAAGGTTTACGGCAATATAGATTTAAAGGTTTTAACAAATTTTTAGTTTTTTATTTCGTCTCTGATAATTTACTAATTATTGTCAGAGTTCTTCAAGGAAATCGTGATATTGAAACTATTTTAAATAAAGAATAAAATTTTAAATTATATCAAAAACATTTAGAAACAAAAAATATGAAGATAAATATATTAGATTGGTTTTGCTATTGGTTTCCTTTTTTCAGACACAAAAAAGATGATACTGATAATCAAACAGAATATAAAAATGATAGAGAATATGATATTCCTATACAAATTGATAATGATAAATCAGAAAATAAAGTTGTCGATATTAACATTTCTGAGAAAAATTGTTTAATTTTAGTTATTCGAGCCTCAAATATATCTTTAATTAAGAATATTAAAAATAAAGGAAAAATTGAGCAGAGTGATTGTGAAAATCTTTATCAATCTACCATTTATTTAAACTATGAAAATGAAGATCAATTTTTAGAGAAATGGCAAAAACTAACAAATGAAAAGAAGTTTTATATTTCTAATGAACAAGAATATTCTGAAGGGGATATTTTTTTAATAAAAGTTAAGCTAAACAATACAGAAAATAGATTTAATCCGAATCTTGATCAAATAGAAAGATATGATGCTTTTATGAATTTAGCAAATTTAGCGATCGATGTAGAAGTTTCAGAAAGATTAGATATGGAAGCCTATGAAAAATTTAATGTTTATAATCGATAAATAAAATAAAAATTATGCTTATTTCCACTGACTTATTAGTAAATAATCCTAGTATTATTCAAGGATTAATTGATGGTAGCTTAGTTCGTTATGGTAGCGTTATTCGCTATGCTTCTGGTTTTCCTAACGGTGGGCAAATTGTTAAACATTTAGCCGAAGCCCCTAATTTAACTAATTCCTTACTCAGTATCGCTTCTAATCCTGTCATGGGTACTGTTAACGCTGGAGTTAATACCCTTGGGCATACCGTCACCGTCAATCAGTTAATGGGATTAAATACAAAAGTAACCGCCATGCAACAAACCCTATCTCAAGTCATGGGGTTAAGTCAAATTGCGGCGGGGGCAAGTGTGTTAACTTTAGGGGTAAGTGTGGCAGGTTTTGCTTATAGAACCCATTTGGTATCTATTACAATAATAGAAGAAAATGGGAAGAACTTTTATCATGGTTTACTCTAGTAGTCTCACAGATGAAGAATGGGATTTAATTAAGACGCTTTTGCCACAAAAAAA
>NZ_VRZC01000264.1 GCF_016743215.1 Geminocystis sp. GBBB08 | reverse complement strand
TAACTTAACCAACTATTTAAACCTTTATTATTTGAGATTTTTTACCTTAAACAGTTAATAAATAGCGAAGTTAAAAGATAAACTAAAAACAACGATCAAAAGAATATCAATGTCATCTCTTAAAAAACTAGCGATTACTGCCACAATTTGGACTTTATTAGGCTACGGAAGTAGTCAAGTATTAAGATTAGGAGCAAACTTAATTATTACTCGTTTACTCTTGCCAGAAGTTTTTGGTTTAATGAGTTTGGTTAATACCTTTATCATAGGGTTAAATCTTTTTTCAGATTTAGGAATCGTTGATAGTATTGTGCGACATGAAAAGGGAGAAGAAAAAGAATTTTATAATACAGCTTGGACATTACAAGTGATTCGTGGTTTTGTTATTTGGATTGGAAGTATCATTATGGCCTATCCAGTATCTATTTTTTATGAAAGTTCTTCCCTCAAATTATTAATTCCTGTTTTAGGCTTAACTTCTTTTATTAATGGTTTTCAATCAACTTCTCTACATTTTCTTACCCGTCACATCAATGAAAAAAAGAAAATTATATTTAATTTGTTAGTACAAATACTCTCTTTATTAATTATGATCGTCTTGGCTTGGCAGATACGAAATGTTTGGTCTTTAGTTATTGCTAATATTATTTCTAGTGTAATTAGTACTATTATTACTCATCGGTTAATACCTGAAGTTAAAAATTACTTTTATTGGGATAAGTCAGCTTTAGAAGAATTATTCGGTTATGGTAAATGGATTTTTATCTCAACTATATTGACATTTCTCGCAATGCAAACTGATCGCCTTTTATTAGGAAGATTATTTACTATAGAATTATTGGGAATTTATACCATCGCTTTTATGTTTGCCGATTTACCAGTACAAATAATCGATCGTTTAAATAGTTCAGTAGTTTTTCCCGTTGTTTCCAAGATGAAAGATTTACCAAGAATCACTTTAAAACAAAAAATTATTAATAAACGAAAATTTTTATTTGCTTTAGCAATTCTTTTAATAGCTTTATTGAGTAGTTTTGGCGATTTATTAATTACAATTTTATATGATGACAGATATAAACAAGCTGCTTGGATGTTGCCAATTTTAAGTATTGGAATTTGGCCTAATTTGTTAGGTGTAACCATGCGAAGTGTACAAATCGGAATCGGTAAACCAATGTATGGGGCTTATGGCTATTTATTCAAGTTTATTTATATGATTGTACTATTACCTTTAATTGCATCTCAGATGGGGATACTAGGGGGAATTATTGTTATTGCTTTTAATGATATACCTTTTTATATTGCCGTTCAATATGGTTTGTGGCGTGAAAATTTAATGACCTTAAAAGAAGATTTTATTGCTACAATTTTATTATTCGTTACAATAACTATTTTTATTACATTAAGAAGTGTATTAGGTGCGGGATTTCCTCTTTCAGGTATTTTCTGATTTTAACATTAATCAAATAATCAAACAATAAATTATTAGTATGCGTTTACTTATAGTTCAATATGGTGGAGATTACTCAGAGGCTTTTAAAAATCTCTCTAGTGGTGGTGAAGAAACTTATGGATGTCAAAAGTATACAGTTAATGTGGTCATGGAAATTACCAAAAAGCCTAACATTGAAGAAGTTACAACTTTATGTTTTTTAACGGAACAATATTATGATGAACTTTTAGGTACAAAGTTGAGGGCTATAGGAATGGGTTATAACCAAAAAACCATCTCTGACAAAAGTTTTTCTGTTAACCTGATCAAAATTTTGGAGAATTATAAACCAACACATTTAATTTTAAGAACTCCTAATCAACAAATTTTGAAATGGTGCATTGCGAATAAAGTGAAAACAATGGCAACATTTGCTGATTCTTTTGAGGTAAATGATATTCGTTCTTATTTTAGAAACTGGAAACTGAAAAATTTGTTAAATAATCCTCAAATAGAATGGGTGACTAATCATCAGACTCCTGCTTCTAAATCTTTAGCAAACATAGGAGTTAAAAAAGAGAAAATAATACCATGGGATTGGCATCCTGAAGATAATTCTATGAGATTTAAACCAAAATTTTTGGCACAAAAAACAACTTATGAACTTATCTATGTGGGAATGATAATCCCAAGCAAAGGAGTAGGAGATATTCTTAATGCCATTGCCACTCTAAAATTGAGAAATTTCTCTGTTAAACTAACATTAGTGGGAAAAGGTAATATTGAAGAATTTGTCAAAATCTCACAAAAGTTAGACATTGAAGACTTAGTCAAATTTTTAGGATTAATATCTAATTCACAAGTAATTAATTTCATGGCAAATGGTGATATTATAATTATTCCTAGTCGTCATGAATATTCAGAAGGATTTCCTAACACAGTTAATGAAGCTCTTTTTTGCTATACACCTATTATCGCTTCTGATCACCCAGTTTTTGTTGAAAAACTTAAACATAAACAAAATGCTCTTATTTTTCCTGCGGGTAATTTTAGGGCTTTAGCTGATTCTATCGAAATGTTATTGTCCAATAAGGATTTATACCAGTTGATTTCTAGTAATTCTTATGACACTTGGAAAAGTTTACAAATCCCTGTTAAGTGGGGTGATTTGATTCATCGTTGGTTATCTGATTCTTCCGAAGATAGGAATTGGTTATTACGATATAACTTAATTTCAGGGAATTATTAAGTAATATAGGACATCTAAAAAAAAATCATAAATTAATTAATGCTTCCCTTGCTATAGTTTCGATTTATTTCACATAAACTTGAACAAAGATATTATTTCAAAAATATTAGTAATAATTCTTGATTAACTAGGTAAGCAGAATTAATTGTAGATTTTATTTTTCCCAAGTCCTTAACAACAATGCAAGGCAAGGGGTTTAAACCCCTTATTACCCATTGCCTATATAGAACCTATTTGATATTTACGCCTGTAACCCAAATAACAAAAGGCTTTG
>NZ_VRZC01000263.1 GCF_016743215.1 Geminocystis sp. GBBB08 | reverse complement strand
CTACTAATACCTATTAAAATGAGTAAAAAAGTAGCAATAAAATAAAAAGAAATCTTAAATTTAGGAAAAGATTGAGATAAAATATAGGCTAATAAAAAGTATAATAATAAGTTACCAGAAGCGTGACCACTTGGAAAACTGTTGCCAAAAACATTTTCTACTAAACGGTTAAGAGGGCGAGGAATAGCAAAAAAAGGTTTAAGAATTTTATCAATTAAAATCAAAATAGATAAAGTAGATAAAGCCATAACTTGTGCTTCTTCCCAGTATTTTTTCCAGACTAAAAAACCTAAACTAAATAAGACAATAAATACGGCAACTTCTGCTTCTCCTACAAAATAAGAAGCCTTAGCAATATAAATAAACCAACTAGGTAAAGTGGTGTGAATCGTAGTTAATAAATTATCATCAAATGTCTTTAGTTTTCCCGTTACGACTAAATTACTTAAAATGATAAAAAAACAGAATGCTAAACTAAAAAAAAAGAGATTAATTTTATTGATGTAATGAAAAAAGTTTTTTGGCTTTAATAAATATTTAATTTTCATTTAAGGTTAATTAAAGGTGTTTTTTCTGCCAAAATCAATAATTATATATGATTAATTGTCAATCTTATATGCTAACATAAAACTTAAAATCATGCAGAATCACGAATTAACTATCAACTATTAACTATTACTTGATTATTACTGATTAGTTAGGGGTGAGATAAAAAATTGAAAAGAAACATTCCCAAGCTAAAACCAATAGATGCTAAAATGAAAGTAAGAAAGAATATTTGCCAACTTTTTAGTTTTAATTTTTGTAAATCTAAACGCAATAAAATATTAGTTGAAATAATTAGTAATAAATCAGCGAAGTAGTCAATAGAACAAAAAATAAAGACTAAAATAATTGACCAAAGAAAAATCGCTAGAAAAGCTTTTAAATCAGAATTAATACTCTTTTCAAAAAGGAAGGTAATTACTGATAAAGGTGAACTTAATATTAAAGAGACTAAAACGGTTACTGCTAATATTAACAACCTAATAATTAAGAGTAAAATATTCTCTTGAATTAATAAATGAATCGCTATACTTTCCTCATTAATTATATTAGCCCAACGTTCTACAATATTAGCAATAGCCCACCCTAAAACAGTATAAGTAGAAAGAAAAATACTCAGAGCGAATAAAATATTTGTATCTAGCCAAGAAGTTTCTTTTTTAATATTATTAAAGGAATTTTTACTTGGCATAGTAGTTGACAATTAGTACATAAAAATTAGCGATTAACAACTAATAAAATTTAAAAACTATCAAATAATCAACAATCAACAATCAACAATTAACTATATTTACCTTGAAAAATGAATTAAATTTAGGACATAAATTGAACCATATAATCAAAATAAGGAGCAGTTTCTTTCGCATCTTCTTGACTAAGTAAACCTAAAGATGCTTCTTTGAGGCAACGGATAGATTCCACCATCCCAGCTAAAGGTACTCCTAGAGAATTATACATTTCTTTAACCCCAATTAAACCAATTTTTTCAATGGGTTCTTTATCCCCTGATAAAACGCCATAAGTAACTAGACGTAAATACCAGCCAAAATCTCTTAAACACTGATTATACTGTTTTTGTCCAGCTGCATTACCACCAGATGCTCTAAAATCAGGACGCTTTCTAAATAACTCCCGACTGGCTTTTTCCACGATTTTTTTTTCATTTTCTGCCAAGGTTTCTGCAATTTTTAATCTTTGTAACCCTGAGTCTAAAAAAGACTTAATTCCTTGCAATTCGCCACTACTGGGGTAGCGTAATTCATCATCTGCTTTGAGAATAACTTGACTAACTATGCTCATTTTATTAACGAGGATTATTTATATGATTAGTTTAACGTGACATTAGCACTTATTTATTGCCTACAGTTTATCATAAAACCTGTTAATTTTTTAGAGATTAAAACCTAAATTATCAGACAAATGTTAACTCTATTTAAGGCAGGTATCTGAGGGTAAAAGGGAACAATTTTTGCCAAAAAATCATAAATCTTAACATTTAAAATAATTGCCATATCTCTCGACAAAATTCTTTTAGTTTGTCTCTAACTTCATCGTTGGGTAAACATCTACCTTCTAATTGCCAATTATCCACAGTAGAAAGTCGCCATACTTCACCAGTATGATTAAAACCAGCAGTTTCTATGCCTATCAAGCTATGTTTATTGTCAATGAAATCATTATGAAATCTAATTTGTACTAAAATACTTCTACTTTGAATTTTACGACTCCATCCAGGAAAATGAAACCCTATATCAATAGACTCAGGATCAACTAAATTAATAGTATCAGGATCATTGTTCCAAGGTTGAAGATCTGCTTTAGCATCAGGAAAATATTGTTTACACAAATTGACGATAGAAGCTATTTTGATGGAAATTTCTAATCCTTTTGCTTTTTAAGAGGCATTAATAAGATAAGTAATAAGTAATAAGTAACAGGTAATGGATAAGCGACAGACGCATCTAAGTTAACTGGTGAAGGTAGACAACGATCGATGCACAGGGCAAAATTTCCTCATTCTAAATTCCTCATTCTAAATTCAGTATTTATTTATTTCAAATTATTTAAACATAAGGCTTGTTGTTGCATTTTTTTGAAAATATTGTAAAAACCATTGGCACGAGAAGGGGTTAAACTTACTTGTAAACCTGTTTCTTCAATAAAATCAGGGGTTAAAGTAATAATTTCTATGGGTGTTAATCCATTTAAACCTTCTATCAAAAAAGCTACTAATCCTTTAACTAATTGTGCGTCAGAGTCACCTTGATAAAATATTTTATCTTGATCTAATTTTGAAGTAATATAAACCTGAGAAACGCATCCTAATACTTTATTTTCTTCAGTTTTTTCTTCTTCTGCCATCGGTGCTAACTTTTTTGCATACCATAACAATTGCTCATACTTTTGCTTGGGATTATCATGACGTTTGAATTTTTCTACTATTTTGTCAAAACTTTGTGGTCTAGTTAAAGA
>NZ_VRZC01000262.1 GCF_016743215.1 Geminocystis sp. GBBB08 | reverse complement strand
TTTTAGAATGGTTACATAATAATGATTTCAGAAGAAATACTTTAATCTCGTCAAAGCCTTTTGTTATTTGGGTTACATGCGTAAATATCAAATAGGTTCTATAGCATTCCTATTTCATTCGTGGCAAAATCAGCACCAAAAATTTGATGCAAGAGGTTTAAAGGGCTTTTCAAATGAATAAACTACATTTTTTATTTCTCGCAAAGTCGCAAAGTCGCAAAGGAAAATGCAACGTGTGGTTTAAAGAAATGAAAACTGCTGTAAGCCCTTTGTTAAATAGTAATTATAAATTTTTTTACTACTTTTAAATATCTCACAACCTGTTCATTTAGGATTGCTATATAAAGGATTTGAAATAAATTTTATTGTCTGTTATGGTTAACAAAAAAATCCGTCAAAGTTTAAATAAAGCCTTTTTAAAAGTTAAACCTTTACGACAAGATATTAATAAGTTTAAAGATAATTTAGGGATTTTATTATCTATAACGGAAATGCAAATTAATGAAAGAGAGGAGTTTCATAAAAATAATATAACAACTTTTCTGAAAGATACTTATTTTACCACTGATTATTATATTAATACTCAAGATAACAATGATTTAGTTATTTATAACGGTAAAGATGTTAATAGTAAAATTGGAGTTATTATCGAAACTAAACGCCCTAATAATACTAGGGAAATGATGACTTATGATAAGTTTAATTGTAAGGCTTTACAACAGTTACTATTATATTATTTACAGGAACGAATTGTTAACAAAAATATTGAATTAAAGCAACTTATTGTTACAAATATTTATGATTGGTTCATTTTTCCTGCTAGTTTATTTGAAAGGTTATTTTATCAAGACAAGTCTTTAGTTAAACAGTTTAATGATTTTCAAGAAAAAAGATTAACCAGTGAAAAGACAAGGTTATTTTATGAAGAAATTGCATTTAACGCTATTAACAAAGTTGAATCGGAGTTAAAGGAAAATTGTGTTAATTTTAACCTTAAAGATTATGAAAATGAGGAAGATTCTTCATTAATTTTACTCTATAAATTTTTATCGCCTCACCATTTATTAAAGTTACCTTTTGCTAATGATAGTAATAGTTTAGATCAAGGTTTCTATAGTGAATTATTACACATAATTGGCTTAACGGAAGTCAAACAAGGGAGTAAAAAATTAATTCAAAGATTACCATATAATAAACGTCATCAAGGTTCACTTTTAGAAAATACGATCGATCAATTAGATACTTATAATAAGTTAGATAATTTAATTAATTTATCAGATTATGGCAACAATAAAGATGATCAATTATTCAACATTGCCTTAGAATTAGTGATTACTTGGATTAATCGTATTTTGTTTTTGAAACTGTTAGAATCACAATTAATTAACTATAATCAACAGGATAAAAATTTTAGTTTTCTTCACTATGACAAAATTAAACACTTTAATGATTTAGATAGTTTATTCTTTCAAGTATTAGCAAAAAAAGTTGAGGAAAGAAAGGAAGATATACAAGCTAAATTTTATCATGTACCTTATCTTAATAGTTCGTTATTTGAAGTCACGGTATTAGAAAAAAAAACTATTGCTATCGGTAGTTTAAATTATGATGATAAATTGCCTTTTTTTAATACCACAATTTTAAAAGATAACCAAGGGAAAAGAAAAACAGGAGAGTTAAATACTTTACTTTATTTATTCGATTTTTTGTCGGCTTATGATTTTAGTAGTGAAAGCCAAGGGGAAATTCAAGAAGAAAATAAGACGTTAATTAATGCTTCGGTTTTAGGTTTAATTTTTGAGAAGATTAACGGTTATAAAGATGGTTCATTTTTTACTCCTTCATTTATAACTATGTATATGTGTCGGGAAACGATTCACCGTGCAGTAATTCAAAAATTTAACGAGATTAAGCAGTGGAATTGTCAAAATATTGATGATTTATATGATAAAATTGAAGACAGAAAGGAAGCTAATCAAATTATTAATACTCTCAAAATTTGTGATCCTGCTGTAGGTTTAGGTCATTTTTTAGTCTCAGCTTTGAATGAGATTATTGCCTTAAAAAGTGAATTAGAAATTTTACAAGATAGGCAAGGAAAACGCTTAAAAAATTATACTATCATCGTTGAAAATGATGAGTTAATTATTACGGATGAAGATAACGAATTATTTGCTTATAATCCGAAAAATAGTGAAAGTCAACGTATCCAAGAAACTTTATTTCATGAAAAACAAACTATCATTGAAAATTGTTTATTTGGTGTAGATATTAATATAAATTCTGTGAAAATTTGTCGTCTTCGCTTATGGATTGAGTTATTAAAAAATGCCTATTATAAAGATTCTAAATTTCAACAACAACAGGCAATAGCCTTAAGCCCATTGTTACCTATTCCTTCTACAAAATTTGATAGAAAAGGTAATAAAACCCTAGAAACTTTACCGAATATTGATATTAATATTAAATGTGGTAATTCTTTGATTAGTCGTTTTGATTTGACTGAGTTGATTTTATCTCCAAAAATTAAGGGTGAAATTGCAGAATATAAAGAAGCCGTTAAAATTTATCGTAATCCAGAAAGTAAAGCCCAAAAACAAGAAATTAATCAAAAAATTCAGAAAATTAAAGAGAGTTTTTCCACTGTCATGACAGGAAATGATGAAGATGATAAAAAATTGCGTAATCTTCAGGGAGAGTTAAATAATTTACTAAGTCAAACTTCTTTATTTGAGGAAACAGTTAAGGAAAAAAAAGCAAAGGAGAAAAAACAAAAACAGTTAGAAAAAGAGATTAATTTACTCACAGCAAAAATTGATGATAAGAAAAATAATCGTATTTATGATAAGGCTTTTGAATGGCGTTTTGAGTTTCCAGAGGTGTTAAATGATAACGGTGATTTTGTGGGTTTTGACATCGTTATTGGCAATCCACCTTATGGCGTTAAATTAACTGAAAGTCAACAATCTTTACTTAACCAAATTTATAGTTATGGCACAACAGAAACAGCTATTTTATTTATTTTGAAAGGTTATCGTATTTTAAATACTAATGGTATTCAATCTTATATTAT
>NZ_VRZC01000261.1 GCF_016743215.1 Geminocystis sp. GBBB08 | reverse complement strand
AATTATAAAGAAGAATGGTAAATTCTTTTTTGGAAACCGCCTTAGTTGTCCTCCTTTCTTCTCCAGATAGTTAAATAAAGACTTTATCAGCATAATTAAAAAATCTCAGTTAAATCTAAAGTAAAATCAGGTAAAATATCTTCTCCTGAGATAGTTTTTGGATTAGTTAAAACTTCCTTTTTTTGCTCTTGACGATATACTTCTACTTCTTTTTTTTCGGGATTAATTAACCATCCTAGTTTAACACCATTATCGATATATTCTTCCATTTTCTTTTGAACATCACTGAGTTTATCTGAAGGTGACTTTAATTCGATGGCAAAATCAGGAGCTAAAGGTAAAAATTTTTCTTGTTGTTCTAATGTTAAATTATGCCATTTTTGCAAACTAATAAAAGAAGCGTCAGGTGATCGATTTGCTCCATTTGGTAATTTGAATCCCCCTGAAGAATCAAACACTTTACCTAATTTTTTGACTCGATTCCAAACCATTAATTGATAGATTAAATCTGCATTACGATTACTTGTTAATCCTCCTGTGGGTGGCATAATAATTAAATCTCCTTGAGCATTACGTTCAAATCTTAAATCTCTATGCTTGTGACAAAGTTCAAAAAATTGTTCATCAGTTAATTGCAACTCTAATTCTAAAGGTGTTGATAAATAAACCATAATTTTTCATAACAATCACTATAGTTATAATTGATTATCCTAACACAAACGCCAAAAAGCACCTCCCAACTAAGGAGAGTGCCTCTTGATTATTATTTAGGTTATTTCTAATAATAAATATACCCACATGATCCCCCCTAACCTCCCTTAACAAAGGGGCAATTATAAAGAAGAATGGTAAATTCTTTTTTGGAAACCGCCTTAGTTGTCCTCCTTTCTTCTCCAGATAGTTAAATAAAGACTTTATCAGCATAATTAAAAAATCTCAGTTAAATCTAAAGTAAAATATAGAGAGTGCTTCTTGATTTATTATTTAATTGTTAAACTTAACCGTTGATTACAGGAGCCGTTACTACTTCTGCACTAGCTAAGTCTAAGGGGAAGTTGTGAGCGTTACGTTCGTGCATTACTTCGATACCGATGTTGGCACGATTTAATACGTCTGCCCAAGTTCCAATTACATGACCTTGACTATCTAAGATAGACTGGCAGGCATTCTTATTAGTTAGATTTAGTACTGCTTAATTATATGAAAATTCCTAAACAGTCTTTTAATGACGCACAAAAACAGGAAATTAAAAAACAAGCTGAAAATTTAATTAAACTAGGATATAACATTGATCATCTGCTTGTTACAGAAGACGGAGATGTTATTGTGGATTTGGATCAAATTGATTCTGATGTCTTTTTGAGACAATTGAAAGAAAAAAGAAAAAAGTCTTAACCCAAAATGGCGATAATATGAATACAATTAGTGTTTTAACGAAACTTTTAAACTTCTTTGGTTGGTAGTAATGGCTTCAGCCATTATCACTCCTAAAGGGGTAACTACGAACAGTCATATTGTGGGATATTTGACAAAAATGATTAACTATTGCTTAAATTTCCGTCATCATCAACAAACACTATTACCCTAGATAGAGAAGGCACTAATTCGCTAATGTTTATTATCAACCTAGCTACATTTTCTAACACTTTCATTGTTTGAGTTTTGAGGTAGGGAAAATCACTGATAAATTCCGTTAATCCTCCTTCCTCCTCCAGATAGTCAAATAATGTTTGTAACGGTACACGACTGCCCACGAATACTGGCTCACCGCTCATAATTTCGGGATCTGAATGAATAATTTTTTGACGTTCTAATAACTCGTTTAAAGTCATTACTTTTTAACACTGAAAAACTCTTGTATTTTAATGTTATCAGAAAAAGGCATAATGTAGATGACAAACAATGTTTTAACGGAACTTTGAAAGTTTTTGATTGGTAATGATAGCTTTAGCCATTATCACCCCTAAAGGAGTAACTACGAAAAAGTCGTTCGAACCTTACAAAATTCATTTAAAACGATCTGATTTACCATTGTTTTATTGATAAACCATCGACATAACTAAAATCTCGATCGCAAGTTGCTAAAGTCCAATTATTTTCCATACATTGAAAAGCAATCCAAATATCATTTTCAGGTATAGGTTTTCCTTTCTGTTTTAAATTTAAACGGGTTTAAGCATAAATTTCTGCGGTTTTTCTTCCCATTTATTTTTTATATTTTTCATTTATGAAGATCTCTATTTAAGGATTGTGGACATTGCCCACCCTAATATTTTATTCATATTTATTTGGATTCGATCGAGATTGTAAAATTCAAAACCTTTAATAATTTCAAAAACAAATAAAGAGATTTTTCTCCATTTTGAACTAATATTTCCTCAAGTTTTTGATAGTATTCTTGAGCCGATTCAGATAAACGGTTATTATTTTTATAAGCTTGAATAATATCCTGTAAAGTAGTCATTAAAATTTGATCACCTTCAGGATCATCTTCTAATATAACCGTCAAATATTCCCCAGCGTATTGGGAATCAGCCAAAGATTCTATCAAAGAATTAAGCCAAAGATCACTCTTAACAGTGTTAACGATTTTTGTAGTCATACCAATACTCCTTTGCTTGTAAAATATCTTTTTTTTGGCTACTTTTATCTCCACCACATAATAACACAATTATCTGATTTCCCTCTTGAGCAAAATAAATACGATAACCCGCTCCATAATCAATTCTTAACTCGAAAATTCCTTCACCAATAGATTTATAATCTCCCAAATTGCCCAAACTTACCCTTCTCAATCTCTCATTAATTTTTAACTGAGTTTTACGATCTTTTAAAGAATCAAACCATTTTGCGAACGGTACTTTACCATCTTTTGTTCTGTACCTTCTAATTTCTTTCCGTTGTACTTTCATTGACTTTAAACAAAAGTTTCTAATTTGAATAATACCTTAATTTGATTAATTTTATAATTTCTGGAGAGAGCTAATATATTTTCTAAATTCTAGTATTAACACCAAAAAGCACCCTCTAACTTAATAGAGAGTGCCTTTTGATTATTTATTTAGTTTTACTAACCTTTAGAAATTAACCGTTGATTACGGGTGCAGATACTGCATCAGCAGAAGCTAAGTCTAAGGGGAAGTTGTGAGCGTTACGTTCGTGCATTACTTCGATACCGATGTTGGCACGGTTTAACACATCTGCCCAAGTTCCAATTACATGACCTTGACTATCTAAGAT
>NZ_VRZC01000260.1 GCF_016743215.1 Geminocystis sp. GBBB08 | reverse complement strand
GGACACATCGCTATAGCTTCTGGAGAGAGAGTAAGACCGAGTAAAGGTACTGCTTTTACAAGGCATCACTCAGTGAAGGAAGAATCCTAGCCGTGATAGGCGGGGAGTTGTCAAATTTGTTACTGCATAACTGTTATAATAAAAACTTCACAAGTTTTAACAAAATGGGCGATACTGGACTTGAACCAGTGACGTCCTGCTTGTAAGGCAGGCGCTCTACCACTGAGCTAATCGCCCTTAACGACATTTATTATTATAACCATTAGTCAAAAAAAATGCAAGATGCCTTCCGGAAAAAATCATGATCGAATTACTTGGATTTGTTTACCTATTGTTTCTGCTATTTTTCTTATCTTCACTGCCCGTTTAGATTTAACTTTTTTTGCCAGTATTGGTTTTATTTTTAGTGCCTTGATGTTTGGTCCTGATTTAGATATTTTTTCGATACAATATCAACGTTGGCGATTTTTCAAGTTTTTGTGGCTTCCCTATCAAAAAACCTTCAAACATCGTTCTTTTTTTTCTCATGGTTTTCTGATTGGTACCATTATTCGTGTCTTTTATCTTAGTTTTATTTTACTTATTCTGGCTTTTTTAGGAGTGGCGATCACCCAATTATTTTGGGGTTTTAATTGGCATTGGCAAAAATTTATGGTAAATGCTTATACTATAGTCAAAAATCAATATTGGCGAGAAGTATTATCTTTATTTATTGGTTTAGAATTAGGTGCCATGAGCCATTATGTCGCTGATAATATTGATAGTTGGCGGAAATCCGTGAAAAAGCCTCCTCGAAGTCGTAAAAAAATTCTGAAGAAAAATACTCAAAGGGTTAAAAATAAATAATTTTATTGGCTTATTTCTCGCAAAGGCGCAAAGAAAGGTGCAAAGAAAAAAAAGACGCAAATTTTCTATAATAAATTTTATCAATACAAGTAGGCGATTCACTATCCATCATTTTAGAATGTTATTTACTCATTTAAAAAGTACTGTAAACCGAATACTTAACACCTAAGTTATTAATCAATTTTATGAATATAACGGAATCCGTTAATCACCAAATCCTCAAGGCTTTAGATAATTTAATTCAAGTTGTCGCTAAATTGCGATCGCCTGATGGTGGATGCCCTTGGGATTTAGCCCAAACACCTCAATCTTTAATTCCCTATATCATAGAGGAAGCCTATGAAACAGTTGATGCTTTACACTCAGAAAATCAACAAGCCATTGCTGAAGAATTAGGAGACTTATTATTACAGATAGTATTACAGGCTCAAATTGCCCAAGAAAAAGGAGATTTTTCCTTAAAAGAGATCGCTCAAATTATTACCGCTAAATTAATTCGCCGTCATCCTCATGTTTTTAGTGATGTAGTAGTAGTCAACGAAGCAGAAGTTCGTCATAATTGGGAAAAAATCAAACAAGAAGAAAAAGCAGAAACACAAGAGTCTAATTTGTTAAGTGATCAACTTAAAATTTATGCTCGTAGTTTACCCATCATGATGGCAAGTTTAAAAATTTCTAAACAAGCAGCTCAAGCAGGTTTTGAGTGGGAAAATGCCGAGGGAGTTTGGGATAAATTTAAAGAAGAATTAGCAGAATTTCAAGAAGCCATTGAAAAAGGGGATAAACAACACGCCAGTGATGAATTGGGCGATTTATTATTTACCGTAATTAATCTTGGTAGATGGTATAAACTAGATCCTACTATCGCTTTACAAGGTACAAATCAAAGATTTATTCAACGTATTTTAATGATGGAAAAATTTGCTGATAAACCTTTAGAAGAATATAATATTTTAGAGTTAGAATCTTTATGGCAAAAAGCGAAAAAAGTTATAAATAGATAAGGCTTGAAAAATGTTAAACTCCTAATAGTTGTGAAATAGGCATCTTGCCTCGTAATTCCCTATTCCTCATTCCTTATTATTTAAGAGGCTAAAGCAACTTCTATCATTTGCTGTAACTCACCAGTTTGGTATAATTCGATCAGAATGTCACTACCGCCAATAAATTCACCATTAACATATACTTGAGGTATTGTCGGCCAGTTAGAATATTCTTTAATACCTTGACGAATATCATAATCTGATAAAACATCAACAGTTTCAAATGGTACTCCAAGAGTGTTTAAAATTTGCACAACATTATTAGAAAAGCCACATTGAGGCATTAATTTTGAACCTTTCATAAACACGACTACTTGAGTAGTATTTACAATGTCATCAATACGTTGTTTTAATTCTGGTGTCATAATAATTAGTAAATATGATAATAAGATTACGAAAAAGAGTTAGTTTCTAGTTTAACCTTGATGGTTATTTTTTTGAAATTTATGAGTTAATTTTGCTCACTTAACCATGTAGAAGGGGTATAAGTTTTTAAAGCTAAAGCATGGATAGCTTCTGATTTTAGCTCACTTTGTAATGCACTATACACTAATTGATGTTGTTTGACTTTAGTTTTCCCTTCAAATTGAGGTGAGATGACGATCGCTTCCAAATGATCACCCCCTCCCGTCAAATCTTTAACGAATACTTGAGCATCAGAGATTTCTTGTTGAATAGTTTTTTTTACTTGTTCTAAACTTACCATTGTCAATAAATTTTCCTGAAAGTTTTTAAATCTAAATTATAATATTATATCATTTTTTACTTATTTTTACAAAGTATTATTAATGATTGATAAAATTAATTTTTATGATTGATTTTAGAAATAAATAAAGTTAAAAAATAAAGGCTATTAGATTACTTATTAGTAGTTTCAAAAGGCGTTTGTACAAAGCCAATTTCATATAATTGTTGATAGGATTTTCTACCCAATTCACTGGTAGGATTTTGAGAGCGAATTATTTGAATTAAAAGAGGTACAGATAATTCAGGTTTATTTTGGGCTCGATGTACTAAGGCTAATTGATAAGTAGATTCATCTCTTAATGCTGCGGTTTTTAAGGCCCCAGCCCGTTGCCCTTCTGCAAGGCGATTATCGATACCAGAAAAACTTTCTGCTAATTGTAAATAAAAGTTAGAAAGTTGATTAAAAATACGTCTTGATTGTTGTAATTTAGTGGCGGCTAAGTCATAATTTCCAGCATTAATGGCAACTTCGGCTTCTTTCATTAATTTTTTTCCCCCCTGAAGACTTAAAAGACTTTCTGTCTGATTAATAGGAGTGGCAGTATTTTCTTCTAAAACATCAGGAGGATTAACAGTAGATTGAGCTAAAGTGTTGGAAGCGAAGGATAAAATTCCTAAAGAAAAAATCAAACCTAGAG
>NZ_VRZC01000025.1 GCF_016743215.1 Geminocystis sp. GBBB08 | reverse complement strand
TTTATAGAACCCATTTGGTATCTTTTTTAGAAGAATTACATAGTAATGATTTGAGAATAAATGCTTTAATCTCGTCAAAACCTTTTGTTATTTCGGTTACAGATGTAAATATCAAATAGGTTCTATAAAGAGATAAATATTCTTGATCACGAGATAACGACTCTCCCAGTCCGGGAAAATCGGTAATATAAACATTAGTAGGAATTTCCTTCCCATTCTCATCAAGAATTAATTGCTTTACCTGTAACTCTCTAGTCGTGGCTTCTGTATGGCTAGTTTTCCATGTTGTACCTAACAGAGCATTACAAGTAGTTGTTTTTCCTACTCCTGTTACCCCAATCACAGCTATTTTGACGGAAAGTTCTTCCTGTGCTTGATCTGGTAATAAGTTAATTACTTTGTCAAAAATATCAAAAAGTATTTTATCAACTGAGCTATTTCCCATACAGAAATTATTTTTTAGAGATGAAATTCGAGTACAATTTTTTCTATCATACTTTGAAGAATCTGAAATAACCTTTCACTTTGCTTCACTTTAATTACTGTTTTTAGTTCACTTTAGTTCACTTTAGTTTACTATTATTTTTGTTGAGTAAATAGCTATGGATAATATTAATATTGAAAATGTTTTAGAATTTATCGAGGAAAAAATTGAATTAACAGAAATACAAGAAGCAATTATTAGAGGTACTTGGCAAGGAGAAACATTACCTGAAATAAAAGAAAATTATTATAAAACTTATAGCGATTCTTATATACAAAAAGAAGCTGCTAAATTGTGGAAAAAATTAGGTAAAGCATTGGAATTAGGTAATAATTTAAGCAAAGATAACTTCCGTAAAAAAATGCGAAATAAATTAAATTTTGGGCAAAATTATAATGTATCTACCATTTCTAATCTTGGTCATTGTGTACAATTTGGCTATACTGTGAGAGTTGATCAGAATAATGTCAATATTTATGGAGAAATAGGAGAATCATCAGAAAATATTAAGAAAAATTCTGATACTAAAAACGATTGAGGAGACATCTAATAATAGTGTAGCGGAGTTTTTAGAAGGTGATGATATACTCAGTTTAGGAGATATAGAAAATAGTTTAGAATCTTATGTAGAGAGATTATCAGAATCAGAAATAGAGATAATAAAGTGGTGTGCTAATCAAGAAAATATAATAATTACTTCTCAACAATTTCCTACAATAAAAGTGTCAAAACGAGATGTTATTCAGTCTTTAAAAAGACGTTGTTTAATCGATACAATTAAGATAGAAAGTAAAGATTATTTTCAACTTAATTCTGTGTTAAAAGCCTATATTATACGTAAGTATTGTTAATATTTTATCTATTTTTTTAGTAAATCAAGTTTTAATTATCTTCAGTAGCAGTGGCTTTGCCCTCGTTTTTTCTAATGAAAAAGGGATGCGATCGAATCTCACGATAACTAAAATCTAATATCCATTATTTCTACTGCATCTTTAGCTGTAAGAATTGCTATATTGTTAATTTTTTTCAGATTTAATAAATCTTTCTTATCACCCGTAACAAGTATATTCGCTTTACCAGCTATTGCCGTTCCTAAAATTAAATTATCATCGGGATCTGAAGAATAATTAACATGAGGAATTTGTTCTACAATGATGGCAAAATCATACAAACCATTAATCATTGTCTGCACTTCATCTTTTTTTAGAAACCGTTGAAGTTTAGGGTATTGAACAACCCTTTCAAATTCTCTAATTTGATAAGTTGAAGTAATCAGACTATACAGTTTATACCGCCACCATGCTTGATAAAGAATATGAGGTGTTGCTTTTTTACTTATTAACGCAGAGATGAGAATATTTGTATCAAGAACGATTCTGTACACCAGTCTCCCTTATTGCTTCATCAATTACACTCATAATTTCTTCTTGAGAATACTCAGCATTTCTTTCCTTAACATTGTTAACTGTTTCTTCAAAGATATAACGTTTTACCGCTTCTTCCACTAAATTAGATAATCCTCCCTTTTTTGCACCAATAGCACCTAGATAAGATCTAACGGTACGATCGGTCTGTTCAGAAATAACTAATGACCAACGAGTCATAATTAACTCCTATGATGATAAACATATAAACATTATAAGACATTTTAGGGAAAATACAAAAAACATAACTTAAACTAATGACAGTAATTAATTTTAAAAAACTTAAAAACCTTTACAATTCTTAATAAATTTGTCATTATATAAATGTGAGCAATCACAACGTACCTCGAAAAATTTATAACGCAATCATAAGAACATGACTACCACTTTACAGCAACAACAGTCTTCCTCTTGGGAGCAGTTTTGTCAGTGGATCACTTCTACCAACAACCGCTTATATGTAGGTTGGTTCGGTACTTTAATGATCCCTACCCTCTTAACTGCCACCACTTGTTTTATTATCGCATTTATTGCAGCTCCTCCCGTTGACATTGACGGTATTCGTGAGCCTGTGGCTGGTTCGTTACTTTACGGTAACAACATCATCTCTGGTGCAGTAGTACCTAGCTCCAATGCGATCGGATTACACTTTTACCCCATTTGGGAAGCAGCATCTTTAGATGAATGGTTATACAACGGTGGTCCTTACCAACTAGTAGTATTCCATTTCTTAATCGGAATCTTTTGCTACATGGGTCGTCAGTGGGAACTTTCTTTCCGCTTAGGTATGCGTCCTTGGATCTGTGTTGCTTACTCAGCACCTGTATCTGCTGCTACTGCTGTATTCTTAATCTATCCCATCGGACAAGGTTCTTTCTCTGATGGTATGCCTTTAGGAATCTCTGGAACATTTAACTTCATGTTTGTATTCCAAGCAGAACACAACATTTTAATGCACCCCTTCCATATGTTAGGAGTCGCAGGTGTGTTTGGTGGATCTTTATTCTCCGCAATGCACGGTTCTCTCGTAACTTCTTCTTTAGTTCGTGAAACCACCGAAACCGAGTCTCAAAACTATGGTTACAAATTCGGTCAAGAAGAAGAAACCTATAACATCGTAGCTGCTCACGGTTATTTCGGTCGCTTAATTTTCCAATATGCTTCCTTCAATAATAGCCGTGCGTTACACTTCTTCTTAGGTGCATGGCCTGTCATCGGTATTTGGTTCACCGCAATGGGTGTAAGTACCATGGCATTCAACTTAAACGGTTTCAACTTCAACCAGTCTATCTTAGATAGTCAAGGTCATGTAATTGGAACTTGGGCAGATGTGTTAAACCGTGCCAACATCGGTATCGAAGTAATGCACGAACGTAACGCTCACAACTTCCCCTTAGATTTAGCTTCTGCTGAAACTTTATCTGCACCTGTAATCAACGGTTAATCTCTAAAGGTTAGTAAAACTAAATAAATAATCAAAAAGCACTCTCTATTAAGTTAGGGGGTGCTTTTTGGCGTTTGTGCTAGAATCAAAAAAATAATTATAGTCGTGGGAGAAAAATATTATGCAATCTTTAGCGAAAATTAGTTTAAAAGATTTATATAATGAAGATGATTTGGCATGGTATGAAGCAACTTTAAAACAAATAAAAAACAGAAATTTAACGGCTTTAGATTTAGATAGCTTGGAAGAGGTTTTAGAAAATTTGGTTAGAGACATTAAACGCAGTGGCGAAAGTTATTTAAAACAAATTATTATTCATTTACTGTTAATTGAATATTGGGAGATAGAAAAAATAAATCATCGTCATTGGGCCGCAGAAGTTACTAATTTTCGTGACGAATTAGATACTGATATGACTAAAAATCTACACAAACATCTTGACAAAGAAAAAGAAAATATTTACCAAAAATCTGTTAAATATGTGGTGATTAAAACTGGTTTAAATAAGAACATTTTACCACCTCAATGCCCTTATAATTTAGAGCAACTATTGGCTGAAAATTGGTTTCCTGATAATTTTAATTTAATCTAATTTCCTCAATAAAATGGTAATATTAGATTTAGCAAGTGCTGATGCAGTATCTGCACCCGTAATCAACGGTTAAGTTTAATAATTAAATAAATCAAGAGGCACTCTCCTGGGGGTGCTTTTTGGTGTTTGTGTTATCATAACATTAGTTGCGATCAAGGGGAGAAATACAAGAATGAATGCTTATACTATTAACTTGGATGTAATTTCTAAAATTGATGATCAAAAATTTTATCAACTTTGTCGTCATAATCCCGAACTAAAATTGGAACAAAATCAAAAAGGAGAATTGATTATTATGTCACCGACAGGAGGAGAAACTGGGAAAAAAAATGCAGACTTAATTATTGATTTTGGGATTTGGAATCGTCAAAAAAAACTGGGATATATCTTTGATTCCTCTACCTGTTTTAAGCTACCAAAAGGTAGTAATCGATCGCCCGACTTGGCATATATTCAAAAAGAAAGATGGGATAATTTAACATTAGAAGAAAAGATAAAATTTCCGCCGATCGCTCCTGATTTTGTTTTAGAGTTAATGTCAAAAACTGACTCTTTAAAAGATACTCAAGATAAAATGGAAGAATACATCGATAATGGAGTTAAATTAGGATGGTTAATTAATCCCGAAAAAAAAGAAGTAGAAATTTATCGTTTAGGACAGAAAAAAGAAGTTTTAAATAATCCAAAAGTTTTATCTGGAGAAGATATTTTGCCTGATTTTACTTTAGATTTAACTGAGATTTTTTAGAGTTTTAATATATTTTCGATACGGATTTTAGATATTCTTTAAATATCTTGTTTAATTCATAATAAAATTCATCCTCAATAATTAATTTTTCTACTAAACAACGGCGTAATAAAGATTGAATAATTACTGCTAATTCTGATTTAGATATTTCTAAATTACCTGATATTTGAGCGATATTTACAGGTTTATTTTGAGTTGCTAACCACTCAATAACTTTATATTCAGATTTAGATAAACGCTTTAAATAGGGTTGTAAATAAAGTTTTATATCTCCGATAAATAACTCATTTCCTTCCGTTAAAAACTCTCTAATATCTCCATTATATAATTGATCTATCATACATGATATAATATTTAAGTATGTTGGATGTCCTTAATAAAGGTTGATTAATTCTTCCCATTTTTCCTCATATTTAAACTCTTTTTCTTGGAATATTTCCTTAGCAGATTCTCCTAATCCTTTAAGTTGTAACGTTTTAACATAATTATTTTGATTTTCTAAGATGTCTATATCGGGAGATTTTTCTTGACTAATTAAGATTAAACAACTTTGATGATTTTTCGTTGCAATTTGTTCAAAAAACTGACCATAATCTTCATATTCACTTAAATATTGTCCTGCTAATTGTTCAGTTTTAAATAAGTTTTCTAAGTCATCAAGAATAACTAAACAACGAAAATGTTTAAGATAATCAATGATTTCTGTTGTTAACTCCTTTTGAGAAAAGACTTGTTTAAGGCTATCTTTAAGATTAATAAGTTTTGGTTTATTTTCCAGAGTTTTGTAGATAATATAGTCAAATTCTGTGTTAATTTCAGAGATTAATTTTAGGATTATGGCTGTTTTTCCAATCCCCTTTAATCCATAAATTGTTAATAATCTAGTCTTATTTTCTAGCCATTCTTTTATTGTATTAATTTCTAAATCTCGTTCATAATTATAATTAATTTCGGGTGCTTCTGTTAAGTCAATTATAAGAAATTTGTTTTCTGTTTGGGGAGAGTTCGATCGACTTTTTCTATTTTCTAAAGATTGATTTTTTTTATTACAAATAGTGATGTGATTTTCTTTTATTTGACTGCTAATAATCTGTGAGGAATTACCATAATTGTAGATGGTAGATGAGGCTTTATTTTCTAAAATACTCTTAACATTAGACTGTTTAATATCTTCTTGAAAAACATCAGAGAGAATTTTCCATAACTTTGCACCTTCTTTTCTAATATGATCATAACTATAGCCATTAGTATTAGCAATTTTTGTAAAATTTGGATGTTGTAAAATCCCTTCTAATATGGCTTTCTGGAGAGAATCAAGATGTTTTCCTGTTTTAGCAAATACTTGTTTATTTGTCCATTGTGATAATTCTTGAATATCCATATATTATAAGGGCTAATTTTCCAATTCAACGGGTTTAAAATAAATTGTTAAACCGACTTGATTAAGAATTGAAGATAAATTTTTAAGGTTGATTTCTTGAGAAATTAAAGAATCTAAATTACCTTCAAAAGAATTATTCATCGGATTTATTTTTCTGGCTTTAATAATATTTTTCAAAGCTAATAAAAACGGCTCAATATCACCATCTTTTAAAGTTTCATCTAAAACCACTTTTAGATATTGACAAGCATATTCACTGTCACTCAATCTTTTTAATAAATCTGTTTGATAATCTAAGGTAGGCATAATTTAATTATCTCCTTTTTCTTGTTTATATTGTTGCCAAAAATTCAGAGCTTTTTTAATATCGCTATTTTGTTTTTTCTTACTGCCTCCGATTAAAAGAATAACGATATTTTTCCCATCTAAACCATAATATATACGATAACCTGCCCCAAAATGAAATCTTAACTCAAAAACGCCATCCTCGATACTTTTATAATCCCCGAAATTTCCTAAACTAATTCGAGTAAAACGAGCATCAATTCTTATTTGCACATCTCGCCCTAATTGATTAAACCATTCATCAAAAGGGCATATTTCATCATCTGTTACATATTTTTTAATTTCCCATGATTGATTCTTCATGTTGATTATTCAGATCATAGTAAAACTGGTCTTCAATTACCACTTTTTCCCACAGAAAGTTAAGTTTTGTAATGGAATTTGTTGATCGTAGCGCAAAAACCTCTTTTCTGGCACAAAATCCCACTAAATAAGTTCAGAATACCGATTGAAAACTGG
The DNA here is from genome assembly GCF_016743215.1 of Geminocystis sp. GBBB08. Lineage (GTDB taxonomy): Bacteria > Cyanobacteriota > Cyanobacteriia > Cyanobacteriales > Cyanobacteriaceae > Geminocystis. The sequence goes on along the minus strand of NZ_VRZC01000025.1, from coordinate 26,930 downwards.
GTACAAGATGCCACTTTAGTTGAGAAATCAGAAAATACAATAGTGAAATCAGTAAATTAAAGATAAATCACCTTATCTATTTAGACAAACTATTATCGTACTGCATTTTGCAGTGGAATACTACTCGAATCATTAATCAACAAAGGTTATTTTATGTATCAAGAACAGTTAAGTAGTGCTAAACCCGGACTAATCCTGATCATGATTGATCAATCTGGTTCTATGGTTGATTCTTATGGTAACTCAACAAAAGCCAAGACTGCCGCAATAGCAGTCAATAAAATCATAGAAGAAATCATTTTGGTTTGTTCTTCTGGGGGTGTAATTAAAGATAGATGTTTTGTGGGTGCCATTGGTTATGGTAAAAATGTAAGTGTAATTTTTTTGGACAAAGCCTCAGATTTAGCAAAAAACACTAATACAACTACTCTTAAGAAAAAAATATCCGATGATGCTGGTGGGCTAATTGAAGTTGATGAAGTGCAAAGGGTTTTTGTTACTCCTACTGCTGATGGAGGTACTCCTATGGCGGAAGCTTTTCAACAAGCTTATAAAGGAGTAGAAAAATTTGTTTCTACTCATCTCGACAGTTTTCCGCCGATTGTGATTAATATTACAGATGGTGAACCTAATGATTTTGCTACTGCAACTACGGAGGCGAAAAAATTAGCACAGCTTAAAACTAATGATGGCAATGTAATTATTTTGAATGCCCATATTTCTAATGCTTCAGCAGGAAAGATCGAGTTACCAAGCAATAATTCTAGTTTTAGTAGTAATAAATTTGCTAATTTCTTGTTTGATATTTCAACAGTACTGCCTAATATTCTTGCCGAAAGTGCCGAAAAAGAGGGTTTTAATGTTCAGCCGGGAGCTAGGGGTTTTGTTTATAACGCCGATGTGGAAACTCTAATTAAACTTCTTGATTTTGGTTCTAAATCAACTTTACGTTAAATTTCTCCTTCGCTCAATATTTTCGTTTCGGACATCATCAAACTATGTCAATTATCCCTATTTTTAGTGGTAGAACTCATAAAGAGGCTGAATCTATTAGTGATTGTCAAGATCACTTTCAAGTTAATCTTAAAACCAATTGTTTTGCGATCGCCGATGGTTCAAGCCAATCATTTTATCCGAGTTTATGGGCTAAACTTCTTGTAAATCATTTTTGTGAAAACCCTGAAATAAATCAAGAAAATTGGCCGGAATGGCTACAACCGATTCAGGAGCAATGGCTTGAAGAAGTAAGAGAACAAGTGGAAATAGCAACAAAAGAACTATATCCTGTCTGGGTTACAAATACAAATCGCTTAAATTTTCGGCACTCAGCAAGTTCTACATTCATCGGCTTACAATTTCTTGAGAATCAAGTAAAAGTTTCTATGGTTGGTGATAGTTGTTTATTTATTTTTAAGGGTGATCATAGTTTATTAGGTGCTTATTTATTAAAAAGTTCAAAAGATTTTAATAATCGTCCCGAATATTTTGCTAGTTATAGTAAAAATAATGATTTTGTGCCTAATTGTTTTGACCTAAATTTAGAGCCAAAATTCTCAGAAAAAATTTATTTTATTCTTGCCACTGATGCTCTCTCAGAATTTATTTTTAAATGTCTAGAACAAAACAAGAATATTGGTAAATATTTGCTAAAAATTTCTTCCCAAAGAGATTTTCAAAAATTTGTCACCGAAACCCGTCAAGATCAAACCTTAAAAATGAAAAATGATGATGTTACCTTGATGATTTTAGAGCTAAATGATACTAAAATATTGGGAAATTTACCATCAATCAATGAACAACAAAAAGTGTCTCAATTTTCTGATAATGATAAAGATGAAAATTCAGAAGAAGAAAATCAAAACATTTTAACCGAAGAAACGAAAGAAAATGTAAACAAAAATAATAAGAATAAATTATTAACAGGGTTGTTTAAAAAATTTATAACTAACATAACCTCAAATCCAAATAGGAATGAAACACCACCAAAAACAGAAACTAACCGCCAAGATGATTTGAGAATTTTAAAGAGAGAAATTAGAAATTTAAAACTACAAATAAAAATTTTGACTATTTTAGTATTTTTATTGCCATTATTTACATATTATATAATAAGTAAGCCAAAACCAAGCAGTGAAACTTCAATTTCTCCTACAAACAATCAAACTACCGGATCAACTACTCCAACTACACCAATTAAACCGGAAACAAAGCAACCAGAATATATAACAATTAACCCAAATACTACTATTTATAAGGATAAAGAGTTAACACAAGTTCTCATCCAATCTTCTCAAAATGTAGCAAAAGTATTAGTGACAGAAAAGGGTGATAATTGGCTAAAATTTAAACTTCATGTTTATGCTCATAAAAGTACTTCAAAAACTGGCAATTGTCAAGATAAAGAGCTTGAATTTAGGAAAAATATTAGATTATCTCCTGATCAAGAATCTCAAAGTCTTTTCGGTACTTTAAAAGAGTCTTCAATGTTTAAAAATTTGGAAAGTAACTCAGAACAAAATTGGTGTAAATTTCAATTTGAGGGGTATATAAAAAAATGAAATATCCGTTAAGGAGTGACTATGAAACAGTAGTTAAATACCTTGATAAATTTGTTCTTGACAGTGTTTTAAAAAAAGGAAAAGCAGTTAGAAATCCTCACAATCCTAATTTTTTGCTTTCATTTAGTGGTGGAAAAGCTATTGTTTATCAAATTCAAACAAATTCCAAAATGTATGCCCTTAAATGCTGGGTATCGGATTTAGGGGATTTAAAAATTCGTTTTCAAGCGATTCATGAATACCTTAACAAAGTTAAACTTCCTTATTTTGTTGATTTTGCTTATCAAAAAGAAGGTATCTTAGTCAACGGTCAAAAATATCCAATTATTAGAATGGAATGGATTGATGGTATTGGCTTTAAAAACTTCATATCTAACAATATTAAAAATCCTGTTTATATTCGTGATCTAGCTGAAAAATTCTTAGAAATGGTAACAATTTTACATCAAAATAATATTTCTCATGGAGACTTACAACATGGCAATATTCTAATACGAAAAAACGGCAATATATGTTTAATTGACTATGATAGTTTATATGTTCCCCAATTAAGTAATGAGGAAGACAATATAAAAGGATTACCGGGTTATCAACATCCAAACCGACAAAAATTAGTTAAACTTAGTCCTAAATCTGATTATTTCTCAGAGCTTGTTATTTATTTGTCATTGCTTGTTATTTCAGAACATCCTCAATATTGGCAAAAAATAGAACAAGAAGAAAGACTACTTTTCTCAGAGAAAGATTTATGTAATTCCCGTTCAGCGAAGATATTTGGAGAACTTGCGCAGCTTTCCGATGAAATTCGTTATTTTACCGAACAATTAAAAAAGTGTTGTCAAATAAGCGACATTGAATATTTACAACCTTTAGAAATTTTAGTTAATGGATATAAGGGAACTAAAATAACTTGGGATTTCCCCGTCAATCCAAAGCCAGATTTGTCTCCTCTACCTCCACCTGTTATAGTTGAAAATGATTTTGGTGTCTTGGACAAAAAGCGTGAATCTAGCACTACCACTGTTTCAAATTCCGATCCTTGGAGTAAATTTGATACTAACTCGTCAAATATTTGGGATAAGTTTGGGGAAACTCAGACATCGACAGGAGATCCTTTTGACAAATTTGATCACACTGAAACACCGGTTAAAGATCCTTTTGAAAAAGTTACGAAAAAAGATGATAAACAAACAATCCAACCTCCTATAGATGAAAGTATTTGGGATAAATTCGATAATATTTGGAATAAATTTACAAAATCTGTCTCATCTATTTGGGATCGAATTGTAAAGTGGTTTAATTAATAATTTTTATAAGGGATTCAACTAGATTAAAAAATGCGATCGCACTTTTATTTACCTTGAAGGGGGATATTGATTTAATTCCATCAATAATTTTCTTTCTAAAATGCTATTTGAAAAGAGGATTATAAATGAGGATTTTAAACCACGTCTAACAACGGCATTTTTAGCCATTTCTGCGGTAATTTCAGGACAATCAGAAAAATCAATATCTTTATCCTTCATAGATTCCAGTTTTTCCCAATTAGTCATAGATTTTATTCTTACACTGCTTTTATTTGTGATGATGATTCATTAACTTGATATTTATACTTAATAAATTCATTAAATAATTCAAAAAAATTTTCAAGAGCAAGTTTTTCATCCTCACTATAAAATAAGATTATTTTATCCCAAGATTGTTGAGAACTAATGTTAAATTTTTGTTTAATCCAATTAGTAAATTGATTAAATTCTTGTTCTTGTTCTGTGGGAATAATTCCTAACTCTCGTTTGGCAATTAAATAACCCGATATATAAGAACGAAGGTTGCTAATTTCTGCTTTTCCTAAATACATTGACGGACGTTTTTTAATTTTTTCTAATAGTTGATAAAGATTACTCATAAACATTTAACAAATATAATAATAATTAATTAGAAGATTAAAATTCAATTTCTATGACTTGAAAATTTCCTCCAAAGTCTTTAATAGGACAATAAAAGTTATTGAGCCAAATTTCCTTGGGAATACCTTGATGATGAATGTTATCAAATACCAATTCTTCTGAATTGATTATCACACAAATTCCTTGATGGTGTCCATTTGTTGAAATATTTTGTTGCAGTCCCTCATGATAAATATTACCATAAGGAACTTCTGAATTTCCAGTATTAAGTTTAATCCGTTTACCGTTTAATTTATTTTCTCTAAGAAATTGCTCAATTTGATTGGCACATTCTTGACATTGAAAAATAGAAAATTGAGTAGCTATTTTGACAATTTGTTGTCGTATTTGTTCGTTAGACAAGTGACAGAAATATGTTAAACAAATTTAAAGTTAATTTTTGTTAATTATAGTAGGCAATGCCCACCTTAATTCCAAGAAAAATTAACCATTAATATATTAGACTACGATCGAATCCTGTTGAAAAGATGAAGCTACAGGAATTGTCTCCCCATGTTTAAGATAACTTTCCTTGACACCTTGCCACGCAATTTCTAATTCATCGATAGCAATATAGGGAGTATCACCAAAAGCAGAAACATTGGGCATTTCTACAAAATAAGCCACCCAATCGCCCTCCTCATCTTGAAAAAGGGTAATGGTAAAACCATCAAAATCATGTTTTTTTGTTTGTGACATCTTACTTTTCCTCCAATTCTAAATTGAGAAACTGTTTTACTTGATAGGCTTTTGCCTTACCGTTTTTAGTAGGTTGAATAGATAAACGTGCTTTTTTGGTGGAATACCAAATACGATGGCTTCCTGTTTGATGATCAAAAATCCAATCATATAAACTTAATAAGGTTTCAAATTCACCAAAACTTAAGCCTTTAGGATTATTTTTTGCTTTATCTAATTATTTTTAATATATTCCCTCAATACTTTATTAATTTCTGTTTGATGATCAATCTCATTTTGTTTATACCAATTGACAATTTCATCATCAAGAAAAAGAGTTAAAGATTGTTTTTTTGATCTTTTTTTAAGCTGATCGAAGTAAGGATTTTTGACACCTTGAGAAAAATCATAATTATCTCTCATCATTAATACCTCCTATATTGTTTTTCCTCTAATTTATTAGCTTTTCTAGCAGAAATAATACGAATAATTGTGTCATTGTCACGGTAACAGTGACAGACTATTAAAAGACGGGAATAATCACTCATTCCTAATAAAATACGATCGCCCTTGTGGACTGTTCAGGGTATATTTGTTCTTAATGAAGATCTATACATATTAAATTAATAATCTTATAATAAAAATTAGTTCAAACTCTAAAAAAGATAATTTAAGTTGATGACAATTTTAATAAAAGAGACTGTTAAGGAAATTTCACGACTTTCTGAAGATCAACAAAATATTCTCGCTATTTATATAAAAAAACATCTAAAAGAACTTTTAGCCGAAGCACAGAGGGAAAAATATATTGAAGAAGGAAATTATAATATTGATGATTTTAATGAGGAAACTAAACAAGCAATTATCAATATTGAAGAAGAGGAAAATTTAACTATTTGTAAAAATAAAAATGATCTTTATAATCAATTAGGAATTTAATGTTAATACCAATTTTTGAAAATACTTTTAAGAAAGATATTAAACGTTTACAAAAGCGTGGTAAAAATATCGAAAAACTTAAAATCGTTATTGATAAATTATTGGATAATGAACCATTAGAAATAAAGTATAAAGATCATGCTTTAACTGGTAATTGGAAAAGTTATTGAGACTGTCATATTGAATCAGATTGGCTTTTAATCTATAAAATTAGAGAGACTCATCTTTTTCTAGTTCGCACGGGTTCAGATTCTGATTTGTTTTAATATTGCATATTCGGAAAGGCAGGATAACTAAAGCTATACCGTGAATTATCATATTTTAATTATTAGCTCATTCTTTTAATAAAGCCCGAAAACCAGCTTGTTGAAAATGAATATCCGTTGTCAAAGCCTCAGTAATTTGATATTTGTTCATAACAATAAATGAAACACAATCAACTAATCCCCACTCTTTATCTTGACGTTGACAATAAAGTTTCAATGCTTCCTGATAAAGTTCTTCAGATAAATTAATAATTTCTACTTTAGGATCAATTTCTAACGATTTTAATAAAGAAATGGCAACCTGACGATATTTTAACTTAGAGAATGCGTTACCAATTTCTAATAAAATTGCTTGGGTAGTAATTAAAGTAATAGACTTTTTTTCTAAAATTTCGGCAATTATTAAGGCTTTTTGATGGTAGTTATCTTGAGGAGAAAGTAGAGCAATAACATAGGAAGTATCTAAAAAAATTTTACTATTTATTATCATCTATTTTGCCATATAAATAACTATTAATATTTTCTGAAAAATCAGCGGGGGCATCTATAGTAAGATTTTTAGCTGTTTTTAAAAAAGTATAAGCTCGATCGAACTCGACATTTTCTTGAGTTTCTTCTCTAAAATTTAAATCAGATAATTCTATTTTTTTGAGATATTCACTTACTCTAATTATTATTAGACTACAATAAGCTCTTATTTGTGTAATTAAAGTTGAAATGCTAGAGTCATGGAAATATTCGTGTATATCGCGATAAGTAGAAGCAAGAATTTGACTAGCATTTTGATACATTTGTTGTAACTCTGATACAGCAAAGATGTCAATAAAAACATCAATAGTTTCCGACATTAATTGACATCCTTCTACTGTATTGTGTAAATTTATTTCTTCCTCTTCAACCTTTATCTCATTGATAAGAGAAAGACCTAATAATAGTTTAGTATATGCTGTACAAATATTAGTCATTTTATCAATTAAACTGACTAATTCAAAGGCTTCTGGTATATGCCTGTAATGTTGCCACAAATCAAACCAAGACTGGTTTAATTGATGGAACAATTGAGATTTTTGTTGATATGTTATTGAATCATTAACAACTTTTGTGAAGACAATTTCTGTTTCTTTAATAATATTAAAAATATGGTTTTGTTCAGAATTAAGAAATACTTCATTGAGTTTATTTTTTATATCTCTAATATTATTCGTAATTCTACCTATTGGACTAATGTTAATTACTTGAATTTCTAAGTTATTCATGGATTGTTTTTAATTATAAATTAGTAATCATTATTTGTTTTGTCAAGAAAATCAGGGTTTATTTCTCTTATTTTTTGATGACATTCAAAAACTTCTATCCAACGATTTAACAATTTTAATGTATCAGCTTTTCTTTCTAAAAAATGGTTGATTGATAGTAGTCATGATCAAAAATTTCTTCTGTATCTGTTTCAGCTAAAAAATTATCTTGGATCGATCGAGCTAAATCTAAACCTTTTTTTATCAAATCCGAAGAATACTTATTAATTTTTCCTTGATTAGAAGGAGTTAAATTGTCATTATTTTTATATTGATTAGTCATCTCTTAAACTCCTAATTTTTCTTTTAATTCCTTTAAACTTTCTTGAGCTTTAGCAATTTCTTCGTCAAGATGTAATGCCATTTCCGCCAATAAATCCTTACCGTTTTCTTTTGCTTTATCCACCTGTGATTTTAACTCATACAAGTCCGTTTGTGTTAATGCTTCTATTTCAGATGCGATCGCACCTATTCGAGAACGACATTGAGCAATTTTACGAATGATTTTGATTAATTCGATCGCAATACCTTCACCTTTCACAGACTCTGGACTAATTTTCCAATTAGCCAAAATTTCCCGTAACTTATCCTCATTTCCTTGCTCATAAGCCTCATTTGCCATTATCATCAAATCTTGACGACGGGCTTTTTCTTCCTCATCGGTAACTAAATCAGGATGAATACGTTTAGCAACTTCTCGATATAACTTTTTCAGACTATCAGAAGGCTTAAAATTGCTTGAAGACTCCAAATAAGCCATATACTCGTTAATTTGAGCCTGTATTTGCTCTAATTCCGTGTAACGACTACCGATAATTTGAGCATATTCTCGTTCAAAACTATGTAACTCTCCCTCAAAAGTTCTCAATTCTAACTCTTTTTGAATTAACTCAGACTCCAAAGCCTCTAATTCAGCTTGTTTGCGCTTTAACTCTTCTTCTTCTGGGCTTAAACTAGGTACTAAATTCATGATTTGAGTCAAAGATAATTTGAAACTTGAGAATAATATTATTGTACAAAAATTTTATCTGTAGGAATATTTTAATTGTGAGGCGATGTACACCCTTCCAAAACTCTACCCACTAAAAGAGTCACAAGCACAATAACAGAGACATTTTTTTTATACAAGTATGCAAAAATTATAAAGTATTTACATTAATTCAGGAATATTAGCATTCTCATAATTTTCAATCAAAATACCTACAATTTCCATCAATCCTGCTAAAGGATGAGTTTCATCTTCTCCAACTTCATCAATTAAATCGTCTAAAAAATTCACCAGTTTTTCATATTCCTGCTCTGTATGAGGAACAAATAAAGTATTATCTAATTTAGACCAAATATTTTGTGTTTTTTCAAGATCGATCGTTTTCATCATTTTAATAATAATTTTTGATCGCAGGTTCAACTGTATCAAAAGTTATTGCTGTAATTACAACAAGTGACTTGTTTGTTGTTGGGGGGAGGTGTAGAGGCTTTGAGTGGGATAATAGTATCTATTATGGGAATATTGAATTGTCAATAAATTTCTGTGATCAAAGTCTATTTATTTTTTTGTATTATGCTATCTAGTAGGATGGGCAATGCCCACCAAAACCTTACGCAGTTATTTATTTTTTCATCTCCATAATTCAATTTAATTTATTCACTTAAAAGATTTAATTTTTGTTTAACTCTATTTAATTTATTTTGTTGTTTTTCCTGTTCCAATATCATCATAATTTTATCTAATTCTAATCCAAATTTTTCTAACTCTAAATTAGTTCGACGTAAATTATTTAGTAAACGATTTCTAGTTTCTTGATTAGGAATAGGAGATAAGTTATTCATCATAATTGCCATTCTAATTTTACTTCTTGAATACTGCGTTGCCAAGCGGGGATACGCATTTGATTTTGTTCAATAGCCTGTGTTAATAAGTTAATCATAGCATTACTTGCTGTGGGTTGGGCTTGGGCGATCGAAACTTCTAATTTTGAAAGTTGAAAATATCGCTCTTCTGCTTGAATAGAGACATTTTTCATTTCATCTAAAAAAGAAATTGTCTCATCGGTTTCTCCTCTTATTTCAAATAATATAAATTCTACTGCCATCGCTTCATCTATTAATAGAAAATCTAAAAAAAATATATTATTGCCCGTTAAAAAAGAATAGATTAGTAGATGACAGTAATGGAAAAAGAAGATATGAAAATAGAGAAAATTTGAATTGGAACAACCTAGAATTAAAAGAAGGAAAAATCATCAAAATAAATAAATTTCCTAAACACCATAAAGTGAAACTTTTCCGAGTGCCTGTTTCTACAAATAGGACGGATTTTGTGATTACAAATGACCAAACTCAAAAATCTACTAATGCGGTCAGAAATGAGTGCAGCATCAGATGGAAAATTGAGGAGTTTCATCGGGAAGAAAAACAATTAACGGCTATAGAATGTTGTCAATATCGAAAAAAAAGCAAGAATCCAAAGAAATCACATTAATTGTGCAATTTGTGTATGGACTTTCATTAAAGCAGGTTGCTTACGCTACAGGTGAAAGTATTTATCACATTAAACATTCTTTAGCTGAATAATTACCTAAGAAAAGAGTTAAAATCTCCTTCTATTATTATGTCTTTTGCGTAAGTCAAAATTAATTTTCGAGCGTAAAATTTTCCACCCGGATAGCGAAAAGGAGAGTTAGTTAATTTTTTGCGTTTTTCTACCTTGACCATAAAAATAAATAGATTATTTGCTTTTAAGATACCCTAATTGTGACTATCAGTCAACAGACAAAAGTTTTTAACATGGTATATAGATAACAGACGTACAGATTCGCCGATGCCCTCGCCATAACACTTTAATTAAGCAACTTGTAACTCATCAGTTAAATTTCGAGGCTGTGGGAGAGTTTTGCCAACTTCAAGATACCACTCAATTAAACTTTCAATAACTTCTTGCCCATGTTTTGCTGCCTCCTCATAAGTCTCGCCATGAGTATGAAATTCTTGAAAAGGAAAATCAGGTAAATGCACTAAATAAGAGTTATCTTCTTCACTCCATTGAATCACCATACTGTAATGATTATTCATTTCAATTCCTCCAATTTTTTCAATCTTTTTTCTACTGCTTTCTCTAAATATAATCTAGCATCATCACTATCTTTACCTGATATTGTAATTGGTTCATCAAGTATGAGAGGATGAGTCCAAAATGTGTGACTTCCTTTTCCCTGACGATAAGTAAACCCAGCTTTTAATAACATTTTTTTCAATTCTCTAACTTTTTTCGGCATTTTTAATACATGATTATCTTTTTTGATTTAATATTAATATCATTTGTAAAGAAATTAATAACACGACAAAAGCCTATCCAGTAAAATACTTTGCTGTAGATTATAACGATCGATTAATGTAAATTCATGTTCTAACATTAGAAAATTCTCAACTGATTATATTCACAAGTATTTTCCCTCATAAATACTTTATTTAATGGGGTTAATTTTTCTCCTTTATATTCTTCTGCAATTCCTAGTCTTCTTAAACCTATTTTGATATATTCTTCCTGCATTTCTATGCCAATTGATCTTCTATTTAATTTTTGTGCTACGGCACAAGTCGTAAAAGTACCCGCAAAAGGATCAAGAATTAAATCATCAGGATTAGAACTAGCTTTAATGATTCTTTCTAGTAAAATTTCTGGTTTTTGAGAGGGATGTTCTTCATATTCTGGCATTCTATATCTAACTCTAGGAAATTGCCACACATTACCCGGTACTTTTTGGCTATTGTAGGGTTTTGGTTTATCTCCCCGATAATCTATTAATTTTCTTTGCGATCCTGTTTTTGCTTCTACCAGAATATCATCACTATTAAATGTATAATTATTTTTATCTTTTACGCAAAATAAAATAGGCTCATATAAAGCACCATAATATTTTTTTGCCTGAACTCCTGAACTGTCATAATACCATACAATTCTTGATAAAATAGTCAGCTTTTTACGCAAATATAAATCTATATATGGCATTGTTTGGGTACTTGACATCACATAAATTGAGCCATTTTTTTTTAGTTTATTAACACATAAATCAAGCCATTGATAACACCATAATATATAGTTTTCTTCATTTTCCCATTTATCTTGAAAGTTAGCGAATTTTTTGCCAATATTATAAGGAGGATCTACAAATATGAGATCGATCGATTCATCTTCAATATATTCATTTAATACTTTGAGGGCTTCTCCTAAAATAATCTTTGTTTTTTCATTTTGAAATGTGGATATTAAATTCATCATTAATTTTTTATTAATTTTTAATGTTGAAGGGGGTAATAATTTTAATACCCACCTTATTGTTATTTATAACCAACCTAATTTACTAAGTGCATGATTTACTGCATCTCTTACATGAGCTTGTCCAGTGTTAATTTTATCTTCTCTGACTACACTATTAGACCAAATTTCTGCTTTTCTTAACCAATCGAGATTAATCGCAATATGGCTGACTTTTTCCAAGTCAAAAGAATCATTTTCTATGAGAGTTTTATTAAGTAATTTTCCCAAAATTTCCAAACCAACACTAACTCCCAATAAATAATTATCTCTAAATTTAGATGCTTCTTGAGTATCTAATTCTTCTTTACTGGCAAATTTTGCGGTGTAATGATTAACGGAGAAAAAGTGATTTAAACAATTTGCTAAATTATCCGCCGCATTATTGATTTTTTCTTCATCGGTATATTCTTGAAGTTGATCGTTGGAATTACCTTTAAAAGCACAACTGGTTAATTTAGAAATATAATTAGCGGCATAAACATATTTTGATTTTGAACCCGGAGTTTTTTGGACAAGATTTGTCTTATTACGAAACATATCCACTTTTTCGATCAATCTTTTACCAATCAAATCACGTCCTTTTCCTGAATAGGCAACTAAAAGAGTTTGTGATATTTGTAAAGTTTGTGCCATATCATGAAAGTCAATTTGACACTGCTCAAAATCTTCCTCTAAAACAAGATTAATAGGAAAAGTTTGATCTGCTACTATATCTCGATCAGAGTTATCTGCATCTATCATTTCTAAAATAGCTTTTCTTCGATGTTGACCATCTGTTATGTCAAGAGAAATATCATTTGGAATTACTAATATATATAGATCTCGCCAAAGTTCTTGATATTCAATTTTGTTAGGATCTATGTTGGCAGTAATAGCACCTAAGATCCATTTGCGATTAGCCTTTGAGCGATTTCTGACATATTCTTTAATTTTTTCCACGTGATTTTGATTAATGGGTCGATTTTTGTACGCAATAGGATTGTTACTATCACTAGGAGTATTGCGTCCTCTCAATAATTGGGATAATTCTCGACCAAAAGCATTAATAGTTAAAATCTGTCGTTGACCATGTTTAGATCCTATCGCCAAAAAAACTTGTCCTGTTCGGTATTTATCAACCATGATCGGTTGAATAGCTAACTTAATATAATCAATTAAGTCTTGGTTGACTAACTTAGACTCTTTTTTGATTACAGGGCTATGATCCTTTTCTATTAGATCCATCTCTAAATTGTTCTTTTTGTCGGTTTGATAGTCTTGATAATTGAGTTCTGACATAATCTTAAGTTTTAATAATTAACTGTTGGTATAATTTTTTCTATTTTAACATATTATCACATCTAAAATTGAATGTGATAACAAATAAAATTAAAAATAAAATTAAAAAAGAGTTGCCACTTCTTAAAATGATCTGCTATGGTTATAGGTAGGCAAAAAATCTAGCAACATGATTATGAATATTAATAGATCCGAACTAAGGAAAATTTCATTTGGTAATCAAAAGTTAAACTGTTATAGGAAACCGAATGGCGAGTATAGATTTGATTTAAAACAAATATCACAATACGCCGGTTATAATGATGATTGGTTAAGTAACGTTTTGAGAAGACAGGGATTAACTTATCAAGAATTAATCGATAATGGATTATCACCAAAAAATCTGAAAGAAGCACTTCAAGTCGAATCAAATACTAGAAGTTATAATTGCATCAGTATTTCACTGCAAAATGCGGTTGCTATATTTAGATATGCAGCTAAACAAGGAAAGCCTGAAGCCCAAGCTATTTATGATGCCGCTTTATCTGAAAAATTGGAGCGTGCTGCAGATTTAGCTTATGGAGAAATAAAAACGGAGGAGGAACGAAATCAATTATTTGAAAGAAGAAGAATTGAGCAATTGAAAAGCCAATTTCCCAAACGTCATCGTCAAATCGAAGAATATCATCATCAGGGAAAAACTGCTGATTGGATAGAAACTCGTTTATGGGGTACAGAAGAATGTCAAAGTGCTTTTAAAAAAGAATTATTAGCTCGTCAAGTTAATAATTTTGGTATAGCCAAAAATACTAATGCAATATATCAAGGAATAACTGATCATAAAGCATCTGAACTGAAAAAAATACATTTTGTTGATATTGCTAAAGATGGTCTGTCAAAACTTGAACTAGCAGCAGTAAACTTAGCCCAATTGGCTAGTGTTCGGGAAATAGAACAAATTAATGCTCAAGGGAACAGCCAAACTTACTCTATTTGTAAAGACAAAGCAAAAAAAGTTCGTTCTGCTATAGTTTAGTTTAGAATTTGGTGGGCATTGCCCACCCCACGAACTTATGCACTGAAGTATTTAGCTACAGGATGATAACAGACGATCGCACTTGTGGACTGTTCGGGGTATATTTGTTCAGACTCATCCATATACATACCAATCCGTTTAGCGTCTAGTAAATCTAATTGTACATACTGATCTTGCATATTCGGACAGGCTGGATAACCAAAACTATACCGTGAACCTTGATAGTGTTGCTTAAAGATTTCTTTGATATTGTCTGGCTCTAAATGTCCAAAACCCAACTCACGGCGAATCCTTGCATGACACCATTCCGCCATCGCCTCCGCCGTTTGCACCGCCATACCATGATAATAAAGGTAGTTAGTATATTCATCATTGGCAAACAGTTTTTGGGCGTATTCTGTGGCAATTTCTCCCACTGTCACCGCTTGGAGGGGGAAAACATCGATTATCCCAGAATCTTTCGAGGCGAAAAAGTCCGCAATACATAACCTTTTACCAGACTTTTGACGGGGAAATTCAAACTTAGCAATTTCTTCCTTCGCTTCGGGATTTTCTGGGTTATAAATATATAAAGTATTCCCCTCGGATTGACAAGGAAAATAACCATAAATTAAAGTAGGATGTAATAAATTTTCTGCTTTAATTTTCGCTTTCCATTCCTCTAAAATAGGATAGACTTTTTCTTGCAAAAACTGATCATATTCCTCTCTTGGTTGCCCTTGAGGTTTACGAAATTGCCATTGCCCTGCAAAGAGTGCTTGTAAGTCTAAATACCAGAGAATTTCGTCTAAATTAAGATCATCTGGATACATAATTTTTGTCCCCCAAAAAGGAGGAATTGGGCGATCGATATTCGCATCCACTGCTTCACTTCTCCGAGTATCAATTTCTTTAATTTCTTGATTTTTGGACAGGCTAGAAGCCTGTTTTACGTCTTCTCCTGATTTGTCAAAATTACGCCCTTTAAAGATGCTATTTTCTGACGTAAAATCTCCTAAAAATCCTTCTAAGTTATCCCATTGATTACTCTTTTTAGAAGGTATTAATTTATCCATAAAATGCAAATCAGCAAAGGCATCTTTACCATAAACTACTTTACCTTGATAAGTATTTTGACAATCTTCATAGACAAATTTCGGAGTTAATGCGGCCCCCCCTAAGATAACAGGCACAGTAATTCCCTCTTGATTAAATGTCTCTAAATTGTCTTTCATAAAAGCGGTAGATTTTACTAATAAACCACTCATGGCGATACAATCTGCATTTGATTCACGGTAGGCTTGAATGATGTTTTCTACGGGTTGTTTAATCCCTAAATTAATCACTTTATAGCCATTATTAGAAAGAATAATATCGACTAAATTTTTGCCAATATCGTGAACATCTCCCTTCACTGTAGCGATTAAAAATGTGCCTTTTCCACTGCCATTAGTATCCGCTTTATCCATAAATGGTTCAAGAAAAGCAACGGCAGCTTTCATGGTTTGGGCAGATTGTAAAACGAAGGGTAATTGCATTTTTCCACTACCAAATAATTCCCCCACAACTTTCATTCCATCTAATAAAAAGACGTTAATAATATCTAAGGGAGGATACTTTTCTAATGCTAATTTTAAAGCATCTTCTAACCCCATTCTTTCACCATCAATGATATGTTGTTTTAACCTTTCTTCCATGGGTAAATCCGCTACATTTTGCTTAATACTTTTAGTAGTTTTACCTTCAAATAATGTAGTTAATTTTCCTAAGGGATCATAAGTGCAAATATCACCGTCAAATTCTCTTTTATCATAGATTAAATCAGTACAAATTTTAAGGGCTTCTTCGTCAATTTTTGCCAATGGTAATATTTTACTCGCAGATACGATCGCACCGTCCATTCCTACTTGCATGGCTTCATGGAGAAATACGGAGTTTAACACCTGTCTCGCCGCAGGATTCAAGCCAAAGGAAATATTCGACACCCCTAACATAAAATGACATTCGGGGAACATTGCATGGATGCGTTGGATAGATTCGATCGTCGCTTTTCCGTTTTCTCTGTCTTCCTCAATCCCTGTGGAAATGGGCAAAGCAAGGGTATCAAAAAAGATTTCGTGGGCTGGAATACCGAATTTCAGAGCATCATTATAGGCACGTTGGGCAATTTCCACCTTTTTATCCGCAGTGCGCGCCATACCATCTTCATCGATAGTACCAATCACCACCCCTGCACCGTATTCTTTGGCTAATTCCAACACTTTGAAAAATCGTTCTTCCCCATCTTCATAGTTGGTAGAGTTGAGGATACATTTACCCCCTGCCACTTTCAAACCTGCCTCCATTTTTTGCCACTCGGTGGAGTCTAACATCAAGGGGAGGGTAACGTTATTCACCAGACGGGAAGCCAATTCGTGCATATCTTTCACCCCGTCGCGCCCCACATAATCCACGTTAACATCGAGGATGTGCGCCCCTTCTTTCACTTGGGCTTTGGCGAGGGAGATTAAACCATCCCAATCTTCGGCGTTGAGTAAATCACGGCATTTTTTCGAGCCACTGGCGTTGAGTCTTTCTCCCACAATCAGGAAAGAGTTATCCTGTTGATAGGGTTGGGTGGTGTAAATGGATGCCGCCGAAGGCTCATAATGATATTGTCTTTGTTTAGGTTTTAATGTACTAGCGATGTCTGCTAAGGCTCTAATATGCTCGTAACGGGTTCCACAACACCCGCCGATAATTTGAACCCCTAAGTCTTCGATGAAGTGCATTAATGCCATGCGTAGCTCCATGGGTGTTAAACGGTAATGAGCTTGTCCGCCCAGGTTTTCAGGTAATCCTGCGTTGGGAATACAGGAGACAACAAAGGGAGAGTTTTCGCTTAGATATTTGATGTGGGGTTTCATCAAATCTGGTCCAGTGGCGCAATTTAGCCCCTTAATATCGATAGGGTAGCGCCCTAAAATGGCGAGGGCGGCGTTAATTTCTGTACCCACTAACATTGTACCCATTGTTTCCATTGTCACGGATACCATGAGAGGGAGGCGATCGCCTTTCTCTGCAAATACTTCTTCTATAGCATTAAGGGCGGCTTTGATTTGTAAGACATCCTGACAGGTTTCCACTAATAATAAGTCAACTCCACCATCGTATAACCCTTGCACTTGGGTTACATAGGCATTTTTAAGGGTGTTGTAGTCGATATGTCCTAATGTTGGTAACTTTGTACCGGGTCCCATACTTCCAGCCACGAAACGGGGTTTTTCTGGGGTAGAATATTCCTCCGCTAATCTTTTAGCAAGTTGGGCGGCGGTTTTGTTGAGATAATAGGAGCGATCGGCTAGTGCATATTCTGCTAAAACTAAGGGAGTACCCCCAAAGGTATCGGTTTCGATGACATCTGCCCCCGCTTCCAAAAATCCTCGATGCACGGTTTCCACTGCGGATGGTTTAGTATGAACTAAATACTCGTTACATCCTTCGTATTCTGCACCGCCAAAGTCTTCGGCTGTAAGGTTTTGCACTTGTAGATTCGTACCCATCGCACCATCAAATACTAGCACGGGTCGATCTTCCCTGTGTAGTCTGTCTAAAAATCGGCTTTTCATAGATGATTGAGATTATGAGAAGTTCTATAAAGTTATGTTAATTAACTACTTTAGCTTATTCTGTTTATGATTAAATAACTACTATCTTTGCATAAAATTTTAGAAAGTATTGTTATAATATTTTAGTGAACAAACTAACTTGTTGAGTGGCTACAAAGTTATATGTATGAGTACGACCAAAGACCTGGTACACGTATCAGTGATTCATCTGAGCCATTTCTAAAGGAAATACGCAACTCAGACTATGCAGTATTAGTTGGTCGAAACAACTGTGGAAAGTCTTTCTTACTTAAGACCTTGACTGAAAGATGGGGAATAAGTGTTTCCTACCTTGGTCCTGCAAGGTACCAAAACTTTCATATGCTTGGCTATTACACACCAAATCGCAATAAGAAGAATGATAAGTATAGACAGTTCATAGAACAATGGAAGCAACAACAACAGAATATTGATAATTCGCCCATGAATTTACAACTGGCGATTGCCGAGTTATCTGATGAAAAACGAAATACTCTTTCAGAAATTGTTGAGGTTCTTCTTGGGACTAAGTTAGAAATCAAGCACACTGTCCACAATAATAGTATGTCGCAGAAATTCATCTCTTGCGATGGTCATAATTTATCTTTCACAAGCTCGGGATTCCGGTTAATTACAACATTAGTTACAAGTTTACTAGACGAAGATTATGATACATTCTTGATAGATGAACCAGAACTAGGGATTAGCCCAGAAGCACAAGGGGTGCTAGCTGATTTCCTCTTTGACAAGGATTACAGAAGCAAATATTTTTCACACATTAAAACACTTGTTTTTGCCACACATTCAACAATATTCCTTGATCGTAATCGAATAACTAATAACTATACTGTTACAAAAACTGGAGACATTATTGAAATTGACCAGATTCAAAATCAGGTGGACTTCAATAGAATTCATTTTTTTCTGCTTGGGAATCGATTTGAAACGCTTTATCTTCCCTCTTTAATAGTTCTGGTTGAGGGGAAGTGTGATTACTTATTCATTAGTGAAGTTCTTGCCAAGAAATATCCCACTACTCAGTTCAGCATAATCAATGCAAACTCTGATAGTCGTATCAAAGAAGTTCTTAGTACAGCAAAAAATCTTTTAACCGATATTCAAAAGAGCCCCTATAGAGATAGAATTATTGCTGTTTTGGATTCAGTACATGGCCGAGGAATTCCAGATAGCCTCATTAGCATGGGACTATTACCAGAAAATATTGTTATTTGGTCAAGGAATGGAATTGAATACTTGTATCCTGAATCAGTTTTAGAAAAGATTTATGGAGAAAGTGGAACAATTGAGATTGATGAGGATCGTGTCATGAGAAACGGTATTACTTACACGAAAGTTGAGCTGACTGACAAGGTTTGTAAATTGCTAAATCCAGAAACACAAATGGAAAGTGAGTTCACTGATAAATTCCTTTCAATTGTTGAAAAGTGTCTCAGCTAACAATCTCAATGCATGATTATTACTCAGATTTTTTATTGTTGCATGGGGGAAGAGCTCCCTTCACGCAATTACTTAATAGACTAACTATTATTCACTGCTAAATCAACTACAAGAAAGCACAAAGCACAAGAAAGAAAGTTATCATAACCTAACTCTAAGCCAATTTACGAGGTGCGATCAGAATTTCTAAACCTTTAGCGATGAAATCTTCTTTTACCATTTCCCAAGCTGTTTGTAATTCCGTTAATGTTTCCTCTGGAGTATCTCCAAAAGCTGATATATTAGGCATTTCCACAAAATGACATAACCAATCGCCATTTTCATCGACATAAAGATTAATGGTGAATCCATCAAAATCATAGTTATTAGTACTCATAGTTATATTTCCTCTGATAAAGAAAAACAAAATATACGGAAACACGGTATGAATTTTCGTAAAGTCTCCAGTATTTTTCGAGATTCTTGCCAATTATCAATTTATGATGAAGATCGATCGGTTACTATAGGATTAGATGATGGTGGTGTTTTACGAGTTGTAATTCATACTTTTGAACAAGTGGACAAGTTCAACTGTAATATTCGGATTATTTCAGCTCGAAAAGCAACAAATCAGAAAAAAGAACAATATCAAACAAGAATTTTATGAAACAAGAATATGATTTTTCTAATGCAGAACAAGGTAAATTTTATCACCTTAATAGTAAGTTTAATTTGCCTATTTATTTAGATTCTGATGTGGAAGAATTTATCACTAATTTAGCTGATAAAAAGAATGTAGATATTTCAGTGTTAGTCAATGAATGGTTAAGAAATAATATTAATTTCGTCAAAACTATTGATATTTAACTACTTTAGCTTATTTAAGAGCTATGATTAGATTATTTGATTTCTATTAATGCAATTTTTAAACAATCACAAATACCTTGCCAATCCCGTTCTGACAAATGACCAATATAGATTAAATTATTTGATGATGGTATTGTGACTAAAAAACTCCTAAATATCGATCTCACCTTCAAACCTGCCGATGACCAATCTTGTAAAATGTAATCAGTGACTCCTAAATTTTTTGTCTGACTGGTGATTAATCCAATGATAACATCTGGACGATTTTTATGATAAACCGATGAAGAAACGATTACCGCAGGGCGACGTTTAATTCCTTTTACTCCGGAAAAATCAACGGTGATAACATCTCCACTTTTAAATTCCATTTAGTAAATTTCCTCACCTTGATCATCAATATTTTGTAAAGAATAGTTAACAATATCTATTTGATCTTCTTCTGTCCAAGTATCACTA
The DNA here is from genome assembly GCF_016743215.1 of Geminocystis sp. GBBB08. Taxonomy (GTDB): domain Bacteria; phylum Cyanobacteriota; class Cyanobacteriia; order Cyanobacteriales; family Cyanobacteriaceae; genus Geminocystis. Next base: position 6,272 of record NZ_VRZC01000025.1, on the reverse strand, counting down.
TAATTCACAAGGCTAATGTTTTTATTTGTTAAGTCGTTTAATATCATCGTTGCTAGTCGCAATCTTTCATCTAAGGGTAATATCTCGACAACTTCGCTATAAATTTCTTGAACTGTTTTAGTCATAATCCTCGATGCCCATAATTAATTCTTGTAATTTACACTAACTAATAAATCATAAGCGATGAAGGGGGATCTGTGGAGTCTGTCTAAAAATCGGCTTTTCATAGATAATTAAGATTATGAGAAGTTCTATAAAGTTATGTTAATTAACAAATGATCGCTTATTTTTAGTATTTGATATTCGAGATTCAATTCAAAATAATGATATGGAACAAGCACTAAAGAAATTTTTTAGAGAAACTGGATATACCGTCAATAAAATTGAAAAGAATAATCCATAATGACTACCTTTTTGTAGTATTTACTTGAATCCATAGGTTGCTAAAATTTGACAAACTCAGTAGATCGAAAAGAAAAAAAATAAAGAGATTATTGGTATATAAGCACTAAGTAAAGGACTCTATTTTAGAGGATAATGAAGAAAACAAATAAGATTAAGATAAATATAGAGCAAATTCATTCTTGTTACCGAAAAAGATTTGGTATTGAAAGTAGTTATAGAATGAAAAATATTTGTAGAATTAGAACGACAACAAAAAAACCAGTTTGGAGACTATTATTTGTAGGAATATCATTTTTATTAGTTAATATATGGGTAAAAATATTATGGAAAAAAGTAAGTAAGCCAAGAAAAGGAGGAAGATTAGTCTATAATAAAATATTTTCTTTAAAACAAATGCTATCTTTTCTCAACCATTCAATAGAAAGAATTTTTCAGGTAGAAACTAATATTTATATTCCAAAAATATCAAGCTAAAAATAACATAAGTAAATATTATCCAAGCAGATAAGACACAATGAAATCTAAAATCACTAAAATTTTTATTTCGATCTACTGAAAGTATATTTGTTTCCAGATGTTTCTATTTTTTTCTCTTGTAATTTATCAAAAAGCAAAGTATGACTTTCTTCAGACTTGGGCGAACTTTGAGAATATTTCCTCTGAGAAGTAAAATCATAACCTTCTCCTGATTTTTCTACACTCTCCCCATATTCTTGTGAAGTAGTAAAATCATAGTTTTCATCGGTTTTTTCTTGATTATCTTCATAGCCTTCTAGCATTTTTTTAGCAGAAATTCTACCAGCATAAATGGTACTCCCTACCCTTCTCAATAAAAATGTTTTAAAAAATCCTCCTGTTTTTAAACGAGAATTAATTAACTGACAAAATTCCTCAGCAATGCCATAGGCATCTTGAAGATAAGGAGGTAAACGGATGGCTTCCTCTAGTTTTTCCCCTAATAGCTGTACTTTGACAGGTTGTAAATAACTGGACTTTGGTTTCAGGATTGATGGTATTTTCTAAAAATTCCCTCGTACGGTGAACAATATGACGAATATAGGGGTTATGATGAGTACCAAAGGTTTTGGCTAAGTCTTTCACCCGTCTTTTATCCGAGAGGCGTAATTGTTGCCATGTTTCTGGCTGTGGAATATAAGTATTTTCGTCTAATTTTAAGCTACGGCGAAGCATTTGAAAGGTTCGCTCTGAATCGGAAGGGGGTAAAGGATTGCGTATCCAATTCCATCGCTCTAAATCATCATCGGGTAATTCTTCTTGTCCCATTACTACGGGTAAACTTCTTTCAGGGAAACGCCACGAACTCCACGGCTTACCAAAGATAAATTCTCGCTCTCCATCCAACACCCTTAATAAATCCCATGCTTCGATGGGGTGAATTTGTACGGGAGTAGCAGTAGCGAGTAATAAACTATGGGTATTGTGAGATATTTTTTCCAGAAAAGCTAGTAAATTATTAGGTTCTGGAGTATCTTGGGGTTGATCTAGCTTAATATTTTTGCGTCTGGCACGGTGAGATTCATCCACAATCACACATTCATAGGATAATTTTAAGAGATGCTCAGAGGCTTCCGAACCACTGGTAACTAATCCTTGAGAAACAATGCCAATTTGACGGGGACATTTTTTGATACCCACAGCGCCCATAGCAGGATATTCAATGGCATTTTCATCAATCCAGCGTTTACCATCCCATACCGCCGAGGGCATATCCAGTAAGTTTTTCATTTCTTCCTGCCATTGCCATAACAGGGGTTTCGGTACAAGAATCAGAATAGGGCGATCGCCCCATAATGCCATTAACATTGCCGACATAGCCAATTGCATGGTTTTCCCTAATCCTACCTGATCTGCTAATAAATACCTCGCCCCCGATGGTTTTTGATGGGCTTCAAATGCTAATTTGACAAAGTATTTTTGATGTTCCCACAATCCGTATTCTTGGCGATAAACGGGGGTTTCTATCACGGCGGAAGCTGGATTGGCTTCTTCTGGCCATTGTTGCACACTAGGGATGACTTGACGATCAATTATTCGCCCTATATCTTTAATGATAAAATCCGCAAGGTTTACCGCTAAAGGATTTTGCCAAAGACTATCAAATTCCGTTTGCACCCATGCAATGGCTTCGGCTGAATCATCTTCCCACAGTAGTTCATAATTGAGTTTCCATGCAGAATAAGTCTCGTTGATGCTACCTAAAAAGCTGGTTTGTTTTTCATCTGCTAAAGTAATAACCCCAGCTTTGCCATGTACTAAACCAAATTTATCACTGGGTAATACTTTTACTTCCATTTTTCCTGTATTCAAAAACTGGTATAGTCTAGTTAGTCTGGGCTTACTGCGAGAATCTAACTTTTCTGGTTCAAAACTACACCATTCTCGTCTGAGGGCATAATTAGCCGCCCTAGCGGTTTCTACGTCTTTGATTTCTAAATCGGAGTTACAGATAATTCTTACTTTTCCTGTCATGGATTCGATCGCTTCCCCTGCTACTTCTAACATAGATGAACTAAAATAACCGGCGATACGATCGTACTTAATTGCTCCTTTTAGTCTTTGATTTAAAAAGGATTCATCTAGGGGAGTTTGACGGGAAGAAAAACGATTCATTTTTGAATTATGAGTTATGAATTATGTATTATTTACGTTGAAATCACCTAACATATTAAAAAACCGCAAAACCTCGATTTTTGAAAGCTGAAACCCTATTAAACTAGTTACTTTTTGCTTAAAAATCGGGGTTTTCAAGCCCTTGTGCAAGTTCTGAGTATAAGTTTATTCATAATGAGAGTACATTCTAATTATTTTAATGGTTTTTTCTGATTCAATTATTTGATAAACCAATCGATGTTGTATGTTAATTCTACGAGAATAAGCACCGTTTAAATCACCGACTAATTTTTCATAAGGGGGAGGATTTTGATAGGGATTTTCAGCTATTAAATTGAGTAAATTTTGTGTTTTATTTTTAAGCCCTTTATTAGCAAGTTTCTTTGCATCTTTTTTAGCTTGTTTTGTATAAACGATTTTATATTTCACCAATCTAATTCCTCATCACATTCTTCAATGGGGGTAGCCAATCCTTCTTGTATTGATTCTTTCATACCTGATATTGAAGATAAATACAGAGTTTCTTGAATAGCACTCCAATCTTCTTGAGAAATTAAATGGCATTATATTTTTCTCCAGTAATAGTGATTGGTTGGTGAGAAATTGCTACTTCTTCAATCAATTCATTAAAATTATTTTCGGCTTGTTTTACTGTTTTAATAGTCATGATAAGAATTATAAATTATGAGTTATGAATTATGAATTACTTTTAAAATTAATAGTATTAACAAGATAATACTTTTAGATTAGCAAAGTGTCTCAAAAGAAGTTAAAGTCACTATATAATGATTTTAGCTCGATCATCTTTAATAATTAAATTATCAGTTTTTAAGATAACAATTTTAACCTCACCTGCACTAAGATTAATATTTTCTTCTATTATTAATTGTCCTTTTTCATTTACAATACCTTTAACTTTAGTTGCTTTCATTTTTAGTTTCCTCTAAACGATAATTTAATTTAATTTTAAAAAAGTCAATTCTTTTTCATAAAATATGACTACTGAGGATAAAAAACTCTGATAAAAAATTGATTACGATAACGGCGATAAATATCAAAATCTTTATCTAAAGTAGCAATAGCAAGTATATTTAATCTTTCAGAAATCGCTATTAACGATAAATCAGTAAAATCAGCAGGTAAGTCTTGGTAAATCTGATTTAATTGTTTGATTTTTTGATAATCTTCTGATAATAAATGTTCAGCAATAAATACTCCTTTTTCTAAGGCAGATAAAAACTCTGTTTGAACTTTTACATCTGGAGCAAGTAACCACATAGCTTCAGTTATACAGCCAACAGTAGTAATTAATTGACTGCTACAACTAGCAAAAAAATTAACAACTTGTTGATGATAACGATCGCCCTTATTATAAAATGCGACTATAATTCCTGTGTCAATGAGAATAAAAGGATAATATTCAGTCATAATCATTCATGTTGTTCGTATTTTTGGTGCAAATATTTAGCAATTTTTTGCTTACGAATATCCCTGTCAGATAAGTCTTCTTTTCCGTTTAATAAATGCTCAGGATAACCCCCCATTTTTTCTAAAACTGTTGGCGGTTTTTTTAAACTAATCCAATGGTTACGCAAGAGTTTTTTTACTAATTCTTGGCTAGTTATTTTTTCTTCTGACAAAATTTCAATTAAATATTTTTCTGATTCATGATCTAGATTAACTGTTAACATGATTAATCCTCTTTTAAAGTTATAATTTATTATAAATTATCAATTAGTTAGATAAGAGATTTTGATATTTTTTTCTATTTCTTGAGGAGATAAAATGACCGTTTTACCATCTTGCCAAATAGCGATAGACTCCCCTAGTTTACAGTGTCTATCTACTGCTTTAATTACAGCTTTTTGTACACCTTCATTAATTATTTCAGATAATTTTTTTTCTGGTTTATTATTCATATTATTTATAAATTAGCCATATTTGATTTTTTTTCTTATTAATAATCCGATAATTAATTTAGTTTTGAGATTAATTTATTTTTAATTTCTAAGGGTAATTCTTCATCGGTATCTACTTTTTGTCTTTGACTTAAAATAGCTCTAATTTCTTCATCTTCAAAAGTTCCTAGATCTTTAATCAAGTCATTAAAAGCAGTTTTTTGTTGTTCTATTTCTTTTTCTGAGAAAGAATTAACAGTATAACTATTATGGATTTGACAGCTTAAAGCATAAACAATATATTGATTTAATGATACCCCTTCACTTTTGGCTAGATTTGCTAATTTATGATGTAATGTTTCTGGTAATCTTAAAGTTAAACGACTCATAATTTTTCTAATTAATTCTAAATTCATAACTCTACTTCCTCAGCGAAATTACCCCACATTTCTTGTCTGGCAGTAGCAATGTCATCTTCAGTGATAGAAAAATTGAGATTACTCCATAATCCTTTGAATGTGAAATTAGAAGTAGTTTGATTTTCTTCTTGGAATCTCAGGAATTTAACAAATTCTAGCACTGCTTTTTGGTTAATGATAATCAAATCTTAAAAGTTTTCTAATACTGATTTTTGGATATTCATAGAGTAAATTATAAATTAGCGGTTATCAATGGGAGTTCATTTTATAATAGTAACGTAATTGTTACTTTATTCTATAACTGAGATGAAAAAAAGTAAAAGGAGATAATTAGATATGGCTTTAACTAAAAGTTTTAAGGATACTATACAGAAAAGAGTACAAGAAGATTCAGAGTTTCGGGTTTGTTTATTAACTGAGGCGATTGATTGTTTTTTACAAGGGGATACGGAAACGGGTAAAACTATTTTACGAGATTATATTAATGCGACGATCGGATTTGAAGAATTAGCCCATTTAACTCAAAAATCTTCAAAAAGTTTAATGAGGATGTTAAGCAGTAACGGTAATCCTTATGCTAATAATTTATTTGAAATTATTTACTATCTTCAACTCAAAGAGGGTTTAAAGTTAAAGGTTTCTAAATTATAAATTTTAACCACGATGCTATATGGCGTATTTCAGAATATTCACTTTTAGAAATTTTATTAATTAATATATCTAATTTTTTTTCTCTGTTTTTTATTATTTTTTCTATTCTATTCTGTTGTTATTTTAAATTCTCTGTTATTGTTTGTTTTTAATATTTATTGATCTGAATTGTTTTTGTTTTTATTTTTTCAATTTTTTAATATATGTCGTGCTATTTTTCTGTTTTTTCTAATTATTTTCTTTTTTGATGTTATGTTATTTTTCTGGT
>NZ_VRZC01000259.1 GCF_016743215.1 Geminocystis sp. GBBB08 | reverse complement strand
CTATATCATTAAATAAAACTAATATTTTTTGATGGTTATTAATAATTTTTTCAATAGTTTGTTTTTCGGAATTAGTTATATCACCATGAATAATAAATAAAATTAAATCCTCTTGAAATGATAATAGTTTTAAATTAATATCAGAATTTTCTAAAGTATTTAAAGTTTCGATATTTATTTTAAATTTAACATCGCCAAAATGAGTTTTTAAAATATTATTTAAACTGAGGGGACTAACTTTATTGTTACTAAGAATACAAATATCTAAATAGTTTTTTTTAATGTTATTGTTAATTAATGATAGTCTTTCCTGAAAAGCATCATAACTATTGGTAAATAATTCTTGATTTTTAGATTCTTTTACTTCCATATTTAAACAACTGAGCATGGTTTTTATCCCAGTAATTTTTTTTTGAAAATCAGTGAAAGTAATAGATAAACTCTGAGATGAATTGACAATCTTTAGTTTTTTTTTTCGTTTTAAAATAAGCCAAAAACCTGCTATTAATGTTATAATAACAAGCCTAAAATCACCCATTTCACCTACAGAATTTTTCAGACTTTGTGTTATCCAAAGCAAAAAAGAAAGACTTACTCCAGTGACTAAAATTGGTCTTTTGATCGATATATTCATAATAATTAAGTTTAATAATAAAATTATAGCTGAACTCTTCCGAACTCAGAACTTAGAACTTAGAACTCAGATATAATAATAAATCAATACTTAGACAAAATAATATAAAGAATTTTATCAATTATAAAAATTAGTTTCTTGAACGGGAGTATTATTATTTAAAGGCGAAATTAATTCATTTCTCCAATTTTTAATTTCCTGTCTAGCTTGGCTATAAGCTGAACTACTAGAAGGTATCATTTCGGCAATACTAATGGCTTGTTCAATAGATGATGGGGAGTAGTCTCCGGCGGTTCTTCGTGCTAAAATTAGTAATTGTTCTGACCAACGATTCATTGCCTGAAGACTTTGAGATTCTACGGTAGAAGATGATGGTATTCTCCGAACTATACTAATGGCACTAGATAAAGATTGAGGATCATTATTTTGTGCTATTTGATACGCTCTTTGTAAATCTTCTTGGGCATTAATTTCTCTACGCCATTGACGAATTTGAGCTTGAGCATCGGTGTATAATGCCCGTCCTCTACCAATACGACTGGCAGTATTAACGGCTTCTTGATAGTTATTATTATTCCCTAAAATGATCGCTTGATCTAACAGTGGTTGATCTTCGATTCTTTCAATGTTACGTCTCCAATCTCTGATTAAATTACTAGCTTCACTGTACAATGCCCTATCTGATTTGATTTGACTCGCTTCATTAATCGCATTTTGCCATGATTGAATATTATTTCCTTGAGCTAATTCTTGAGCTTTGGCTAATATCGGTTTATCTTCTTGAATTTGTATATCTTTTTGCCACTGTCGTATTTCTTGTCGTGCTTCCCGATAAAGGGGATTTTCGTTACTAACTAATTGAGCTTTGGCGATCGCCGCATTCAAATCTCCGACTTGACCAGATCTGGCTAAGTCTCTAGCATTAGCTAAGTAAGTTAAATCTTCTTTTTGAGCAACCCATTGAGAAGTTAATTCTCTACTTTTCTGATAAATTTTACTATCACTAGGAATTTGTTCAACTTCAGCGATAGCTAATTCCATGCCAGAAACAGTACCTAAATTGGCGTTTTTTCCAGCACTAGCTATAGTTGCCCAGTCTCTAGCTTGATTTTTCAGGTTGCCATTATCAGGCATTTTAGCGGCTAATTCTGATAAATTATTCCAATCTTGATGATCAACAAATTTTTCAACAATAGTGATAATTTTATCTTGAGCATCTTTAATTAGTTTAGTTGCTTCGTTGTAAGAATAACTAGAGGGAGAAATAACCGAAGCAATTTCAATGGTTTTCAATAAATTATCAATACCTCCAGCTCTCAAAGTGCTATAAGCCCCATCAAGTTGTTTACTTTCTTCTCTTGCTAAATTAATAGTTTTGACTGTTTCTTGATATTGAGTATTTTGCCAATAATCATTATTGATATTTAAAAGTTTCACTGCCACTAAAAAAGCCTTATTCCATTGAGAATTTTTTAACTCTGTCTCAACTTCTTCTTGAATTGCTTCCGCTTTATCCCATACTTGTGTCCATTTAGTAATTCTTTCCTCAATGGTGTGATAATTATCTACTTGGGGAGGTATTTTACGAGCAATGGCGATGGCTTCTTCTAATTTTCCTTCATTGAATTCCTTTTCAGCTAACATCAGAATATCATTAGACCATTCTGCCACATGACGATTAATTTCATTGCGCAGAGGATGATTTGGAGATAAAACTTCTAACAAAGTAATCGCTTCTAATAAACTATCAACAGTATTTTTATCAGCCTGTAATTGTGCGCAGTAAATACGATTAGTAGCGGAACTGAAAAATAAAGAAATTCGATTACAACTAGGATTACTAGGTAAGCGTAATAAAGCGGTAGTAGCGATAAATCCAACGCCTCCAAAAGAAAGAGCTAAAATAACACTTAATAACTGCCATGAAATTTGCCAATTATTGCTTTCAGTTTTTGTAGTCATAGGTGAAATAATTTAAAATTGCCTTTTAAAAATAATGATAATGTTAGTGAAATCAAAAAAAGAGTATGGGAAAATAATAACAGATCAAATTTGACTTAACATATATTAACATGACCATAGACTTGTTGCACAAGTTAGGCAACGATGCTCCGATGCTCTTGGGATACACAATGATCGCCGTTAACCGTAGTTAAACGCAGGTCAATTGTTGGTGATTCGCTGTCGGATTGACTCCCCTACGTTGTTTGCGTGGAGGGCGTTCTGGACTCTTGGGGGTATCCGTCCCCGAATACGCTTCAAAAACTTTATCCCAAGTTTCTTGTGTCACCTGAAAATAAAATTCTTGAAACTTCCGAGTTCGTTCTAGTAGAATACCTTTAGCAACTGGGATGATAGCCAAACCTTTCCTTAACTTGTTTTGGGGTTAAATATTCCCTCTTTTTGTAACTTCTGAAATGTTATAAATAACCCCATTTTACTAAGTTATTATGTGACTAGATTCATTGGCAATGGGATAGTTGCCCCTTGTTAGAATTAGAGTATGTAATTTTACTAATTCTTTATTATACTGATTTGTTTGAATAGATTGATCTTATAATAATAATCTTTATCACAGCAAGTCAAAAAAACCCATGAACGCTAACGTAATGAATGTTGTCTCGGTACAGGAACAACTAAGGCATTTTGCAAGTTCTAACA
>NZ_VRZC01000258.1 GCF_016743215.1 Geminocystis sp. GBBB08 | reverse complement strand
AAAACTTCCCCAACATTCACTCTTTCACCGATGGGGGTTACTGTGACATATAAGCCGATAATCCCTCCTGATAATGCTATAGGTAAAGTAAACATAAGTGCTATAGGATCTATTAAAGAATTATATTGTACTGCCATAACGACAAAGACGAGAAAGGCGGCTAAACTTCCCAAAATAGGCAAAGAGGCTTGTAATTGTTTGTTACTTTCGGCTGCGATGCTCGGTAAAAGACGAATCCCTTGAGGTAAGTCAATGGTGTTTAAAATACCTTCTACTTCCTCTAATGCTGGTCCTAATGAGACTTTTTCTGCTAAACTTCCTGTGATGATAAATACTTGACGTTGGTTGATGCGTTGAATTTGAGAAGGAGCTCTTCCGGTAGAAATAGTAGCTATATCCCCTAAACGAATTAAGCGATTATTATCAGTAAAAAGTGGTACTTCTAATAAAGCATTAGCATCTTTGACTAAATTCGGATCTAATTGTACCCTTATATCGATTAATCTATCTCCTCGTTGTAATTGAGAAATAACTAATCCACTTACGGTAGTTTGTAAAGAATCAGTAATATCCCTAAAATTTAGACGTAAATCTGCTAATTTTTGTAAATCAGGTTGAATGGTAACTTCTGGTTGATTGCCATCAGCATCAGGGCGAAATCTGACTAATTTTGCTTTCTCGTCAAGAATATTTAATACTTGTCTTCCTGTTTCTTCTAGTAAATTTTGATCATTACCTTGTAAAATAATATCAACATCAGCCCTGACTGGAGAATTATTGAAAAATAAGCCTCGAACTGTACCTTTATTAAGACGTAAACGAATATTGACAAGGTTAAGTTGATCTAATTCTTGATTGAGATTCATTATATAGTCATCTAAATTTGTCCCTGATTTAACGGTAATATTACTCGAACCTCTCAACACATTTTCATTGGTGGTAGTACTGAATAAAGAACCTCCTGAAGTGGTAAAAGCATATTCAGTTTCTGGTTGTTTTAAAATAACTTCATTAACTAGCTGCATGACTTGACGATTAGTTGCTAGGGTAGTATTGGGAGGAAATTGTACTAATAAGTTAGCTTGTCCTGTGTTTATAGTTGGTAAAACTTCTTGGGGTAGTTCTTGGGCTAAGTTTAAGCTGGTTAAACCTAAGAGCAAAAAAATTGCCAAAACAAAAATCCAACGAATTTTGAGTAAAAAAGCCAAAAAAAGAGTAAAACTATTATTAGCCGCATTAAAAGCCTTGTTAAACCATGAAATTATAAAAAAACGTCTAATTTGACTAGAAAATTGAATAGCTAATAACCGAGATGTCAACATTGGTACAATAGTTAAAGCTACCACAATAGAAGCACCAACCGCAAAGCTGATAGTTAAAACTAATTCATTGAATAACAGTGAGATAAAACCCCCAATCATCAAAAAGGGTAACACAGCCACTAAGTTAGTACTGGTAGAGGCGATTAAAGCTGATTCTACTTCGGAGGCACTATCTACGGACTGTTCGATAATTTGCCGACGATAAACTCCTTTTTCGTGAATTGGATCATGAATAATTTTATCTGTACCTTCAATTATAGTTTCTAACATAACGATGGAGTTATCAACTACAATCCCCACTCCTAAAGCTAATCCACCTAAACTAAAGACATTTAAGGATAAACCACAAATTTTCATCATAATTACCGCCGCCAATGTAGCTAAGGGTATAGAGATGATGATGATAATAGTTTGACGAATTGAACCTAAAAATAATAATACGGCGATCGCCGCTAATGCTGTACCAACTAAACCGGAAGAAATAACATTATTGATGGCATTACGAATAAAAATAGATTCATCGAGAGTCGGTAATATAGTTAAATCATTTTGAATAATATTACTTTTTTGCAACTGTGCTATTTTGGCTTTGATAGATTCTATCACCTCAATAGTATTGGCTTCTGGTTGTTTTTGAATGCTAACTTTAACAGCAGGAGTATCATTAAGATACACAAATATACGTTGATTTTGTGCTCCATCAATAACATCAGCAAATTCATTCAAATAAACACGATGAGAAGAATTAGGAATGGGAAAAGATAAATTATTTAATGCTTCAGCATTTTTAAATCTACCAATAACACGGGTTAAAGGTTCGTTATTTTCCCCTAATAATCGTCCTCCTGTTATATCTTGATTAGAATCTCGAATTTCGTTTAAAACATCATTTAAAGCAATTCCTAAAGCCTGTAAACGTTGAAGATCAATTTGTACTCTCACTTCTTCTTCTACTCCTCCAGAAACATCCACAGATGCGACTCCTGGTACAACACTTAATTCTCTAGCTAATTCTTCTTCTGTAAAAACCCTTAAATTTAAAATATCTCGAACGTCAGAAGTAACAGCAAATTCATAAATAGGTGAAGCAGAAGGCTCAAATTTGAATAAACGGGGATTCTCAATATTATCAGGTAAGCGACTTCTAGCACGATTCAAGGATGCACTAGCGTCATTTAGAGCTTGATCAATATTACCACCGACTCGAAAAAATAAATCTAAACTAATGCGATTTTCTGCCGTTTGAGAATAAACTAACTCAACTCCTTCGGTAGCCGAAAAAGCCTCTTCTAAAGGGCGAGTAATTTCTTCCACAGCGATTTCAGGTACAATACCTTCGGTTTCTAGTCTTACACCAATACGAGGATAAGTGATAGAAGGTAATAAATCAACTTGAATGGTAGTAACGAAAAAGATACCTATTACCATTACTGCTAGAGTTAAAATAATTGTAGCGATGTGACGACGAATAGATAAACCACTAATACTAAACCTTGAATTCAAGGGAGTAAATGAGGATGTCATGATGTTAATTATTTAATTTGATTGACTTTCAAAACTAAACTAACACAGACAATTATTAATTAACAATTAACAAAGGATTATTATTAATCAGTTTTTACTTAAAAATAAACTTCCAACAATAAATTTCTAGGGCAATGTGCCACAAACATTTAACTAAATTCTGAGAAAACAACATTATAATGAAAAATTTATCCCCTAATTATATCTCGGCTAATCATGATATAAATTTTTAACCATTTCATCTAATTCTAGGTAGATTTTTCGGATATTTTTAATTAGATAGTTAATTTCTCGCTTTAGTCGATCGTATTCTTGAAATAATTGAGTTAAATCATCATCAGTTTTGGGTATTTTTGCTACATTTAAAATACTTAAATAAGTTAAACCTTTTTTTTCAAATTGCGGTAAATATTTTCTTAAAAATTGTAAAATTAAATTATTTTCTGTATAAATTAATTGCTCTTTACCGT
>NZ_VRZC01000257.1 GCF_016743215.1 Geminocystis sp. GBBB08 | reverse complement strand
ACCGAAGGGAGTACAACATTACACGATTTAATCAATGTACTTTTTCAGCCCGTAAGTATTTATACTCATTACCCTTTCTAATTAGTTTTGTAGCTTTTTTCATACAAATTATAAGGGTTGTGATTGTCTTTAAACCTTTTATGGGTAAGGGTTTTTAACCACAAATAAATTTGGAATTATATAACCTTCAAGTATATTTAGTCTCTTTACAGGCTTACGTTTTGAAACCCATAACCACTAATTATTTTTCTGGTTTATACTTGGCAAAGGCTTCATATATTACGTTCTCATCGTATAACAACACCCCTTGAATCCCACTTGCTGTCTGTATTTCAACCTTTATCGACACGGTATTTGGCAACCTTTTTAAATAGTTTCTCAAGGTTGTGTTTTCAGGATCTCTACCTACCATTCTGGCGATAGTGCTTTGAGATACTTTTCTAGTTTTCCCTACATCAGAATAGGTATTTAAACTTAAATCTCACTCATTTTGTTTGTTAATTAACAATGGTGAGTTTAGGTGATATGGCTTCTAAACCCGTAAGAAATAATCGAAATAAAACAAAATCAGTCTATAAGGGTATAAGTAAAAGCCAACGAATAAGTAATAAAACTAAAAGCGGAAAAAATATCAAAATATCTGATGATAAAGTTATTATTACTGCCCAAATAGGTGATAATTCTGGAACTAAAACTTTTGTAAAAACCCTTGATTATATCCGCCGTGATTCTTTAGGTAGATTTATCTCTGGTATTAACCAAAAAAAACGTCAAAAAATAGAAAAAATATTCAATCGCCCTGTAAAATCTTCTCGTCAAGTTCAAAATTTTCTGGATAGATTAGAGCAAAGATATAAAGTCAAAATTGATGTGGGAAGTAGATTTAATACTATTCGAGATTTATATTCCCTAGAAACTCAAGTAAAAAAAATTCGTGAAAGGTTAGATAAGTTAAATCCTGCCATTAGACTTGTTAATAAATTTAGAGATTCTATTAATTTCAACCGTAAAAAAGTTAGTAATTCTCCTCGTGTCAATAAAAGTATTTCTAAACCTTCTTTGCTAGAATCAACAGATTTTCAGGATTATGTAAAAGTGGTTTATGGGATTAAAGATAGTATCACAACGATAAGAAATAAGATAAGTTCCCGTGTTGATTCATTTAAAAAATACTTACTAAATATTGATACTAATTCTCGATTAAATCCTAGTAAACCTCTTAAATCAAGACAGGATTATATTGATTTTATTGATAGTATTTCTAAAAAATTTAAGGTTTCTTTACAAGTAAATTTAATAGATAAAAAGACAAGTATTGATACGATTAAAAAGGAAATTTTAAGGATACAAAATCTAGTTTTATCTCAAAATAAAAATACTGATTTATCAGTTATTAATTATAATTCAAAAGATTTTAAGGATTTTATTTCTACTATTGAAAAGTTTGTCTCAAAATCCGATCATTCTGGTTGGATAAAGGTGTCTAAATCAGGAGGGAAAACAGAGTCTCGCTTGTCTAATAAATCACGTCAATTTAGCCCCAATATGAGTTATGAGGATAGATATGCAGAATCTTATATTCAGGCATCAAAAATACTTGGTAATCCTCTTACTAAAATCCTTTCTCAATATTTAGACTTAACACAACTAAATGACGATGATTTAAAGAAACTTAAGTTACAAATTATCGGTAGTTTAGTAGGTTTTAATTTCCAGAAAAATAAGAAAACAAATAAGTCAGAATTTGGGTTAACTAGCCCTGAACTATTACTGTCAGATTCAGGTGTTTATCTTTTAAGTTTGTTTTTTGATGAGGGTAATAATAAGGTAAGGGCTAATCTTAATTCTGCTAAAGGTAATGAAGTTTTGTGGGAAGAATATGTCCTTAAATTGGGTACTGAAGTAGTTAATAATAACCCTTCATTATTAGCTAAAAATTTAGATGAAGATGGTATTTATAAAAAAGGTTTAGAGGAATTAAATAAATTATTAGTAAAACAAGTTTTTGATAGATCTAAGAAGTTTGAAAAGAAAAGTTTTATTGATGAATTAGGGAATATTATTGAATATTATGAGTTAACTGATAAACAAAAAATTGATTCTTTAAATACTATTACCCCTGTGGTTTTAAACACTGAGAAGTCCCGTCATGGACAAGATGTTATTGCTTTGGCGGATTCTATTCCTGTAGGGGGTGATAAGTATTCTCCTGATAAATTAAAGGAAGTTAGGGAAGAAATTAAAGAAAAAAATGTGTTAAATAATGTTTATGATAGTAAAGGAAATAAGATTAAAAATGTTTTTGATGAAAGTGATAAATTTTTAATAGTAGAATCTCAGGAAAGAGTTAGAAATATTTTGACTTTGGGGAAGTTAGAAGATATAAAAACTAAAATTGTAGAGATTGAAAATTATAATGTTTTAAGCCCTGAATTTAGTAATAAGTTGAAGAAAAAAGTATCAGATTTTTTACTAGGGTTGGGGAAATCTGATCAATTTATTAATGATTTTTGGCAATTAACTTCATCTGAAAGAATTAAAATTATTGAGGGAATTAAATCAGATGATAAATTAAAGAGTTTATTGAACTTAGGGCTTCCTGATGATATTCTTAATTTTGTCCTCCAATTTGAAGATAAGACACGGGTAGAAAAAGTATTTTCGATCCTTATTCTGATAAGTTATATTTTGGGAAGTTTGATTGGCTACCTCTTGATAATTTTACTAATCCTGTCAAAATAGCTGAAGAAAGTTTAGGGGGGTTAGAGCTACAAAAGGCTAAATTAATCAGAGTTTTAAATCAAGGTGAAGGGGTGGTAAATGGTGTTTATAAAAGAAGTACTAGCTCTGGTGAAGGGCTTGAAGCTCATCACTGGAAACAGTTTGCTTATCTTAACCCTGATACGGCAGAACCTATTTTGGTGATTGATACTCGCCCTATGTCAAACTTAATTCAAGGTATTAATCAAGGGGTAAATCCTAAACAAATTAAAGGGGTTTTGAACTCTAATAAAAATATTTATGCTTTACAAGTTGATGAATTACAGTATTTGAAAATAGAAATTGATGATAATTACGGAGGGGGAAAGAATAATTTATCTCTTATTCAATTACAAGATTTAGTGGAAAATGGGTTGGCGAGGGTTTACATTGATGGAGAGTTTAAAGATTTAGATGGTATGGTTAAATCTTATAAAAATATTTTGACGGCTTTACCATCTGGTATAAATTTTAAACAGGATTCTCTAGGTGATTATAAAGTTGATTTAGGCTCTAGTGATTATTTTAAGTTAGTTTATGACCAACAAGGGGAGATTGATTTTAAAAACTCTCCTGCTACCGTGTCAGGGG
>NZ_VRZC01000256.1 GCF_016743215.1 Geminocystis sp. GBBB08 | reverse complement strand
CACCTCAAGATGAGTATTCTGTAGTAAGGTCACGGGAAGAACACCCGTTGATAGGCACAAGGTGGAAGTGCAGTAATGTATGGAGCCGAAGTGTACTAATAGACCGTACCCTTGACCTAATCGATGGTATAACCTCAAAATAAAATCTATGCAGTCTTGAAGGTAATTTAACTTTCAAAGTCTTAGCTGGTGTCTGTAGCGTTGTGGAACCACTGCGAACCATCTCGAACTCGTGGGTGAAACGCAATTGCGGCGACGATACTATGGGGGTAGCCCCAAGGGACAATAGTTCGATGCCAGCTTTAATATTCCATCTATTAAGAACACTCTAGTAAAAACTGGGGTGTTTTTTCTTTTTCCTCATTTATTTTTCGATCTTATTTAAAAAAAATGCTAAAATTACGGGTAGTGATCATAACACTAATGTGATCGCAAATGATTAGGTTTTCTATATATCGTAATATTATAACTTTTTGTAAAACTACCTTAATTTTTTTTCAAAATAAGTTAATATATTAATACTTATGTACCAAATAATTGGTGCATAAATATTAATTAAATTATCATTATTTACATAGTTAACCTTAAAATCAGCTTATGGCTACCAGTACAACTGCTCAAAGTTCAGATAAAGAAAAAGCCCTAAATCTTGTCCTCTCTCAAATCGAGCGTAATTTTGGGAAAGGCTCAATTATGCGTCTAGGGGATGCCACGAAAATGAGGATAGAAACTATCTCTAGCGGTGCTTTAACTTTAGATCTTGCCTTAGGGGGTGGACTTCCTAAAGGTCGTATTATCGAGATTTATGGACCTGAAAGCTCTGGGAAAACAACCTTAGCTCTCCATGCCATCGCTGAAGTGCAAAAATCGGGAGGGGTTGCCGCTTTTGTCGATGCTGAACACGCTTTAGATCCTAGTTATTCTGCTGCTTTAGGGGTTGATATTGATAACTTATTGATAGCCCAACCTGATAATGGAGAATCTGCTCTGGAAATCGTGGATCAATTAGTGCGTAGTTCTGCTGTTGACATAGTTGTAATTGACTCTGTGGCTGCTTTAGTACCTCGTGCAGAAATTGAAGGGGAAATGGGAGATTTACAGGTGGGATTACAAGCCCGTTTAATGAGTAAAGCATTGCGTAAAATTGCTGGTAATATTGGTAAATCAGGCTCAACGGTAATTTTTCTCAACCAACTACGTCAAAAAATCGGTATTAGTTATGGGAGTCCTGAAGTAACGACTGGTGGTACAGCATTAAAATTTTACGCTTCCGTACGTCTTGATATTCGTCGTATCCAAACTTTGAAAAAAGGTAGTGAGGGGGAATATGGTATTAGGGCAAAAGTGAAAGTTGCTAAAAATAAGGTTGCACCACCTTTCCGTATCGCTGAATTTGATATTATTTTCGGTTCTGGTATTTCGAGCATCGGTTGTTTATTGGATTTAGCCGAAAAAACCAATATTGTTACCCGTAAAGGTGCATGGTATAGCTATGATGGCGAAAATATCGCTCAAGGTAGAGATAATGCAGTTAAATATTTGGAAGAAAAACCGGAAATTGCTACTGTTATTGAACAAAAAGTCAAAGCCGAATTAGAAATAAATAATGTCACTTTCGATACCTCCACCTCTGACTCTGAAGAGGAGGATTTTGATACTATTGATTAAATTTTTAACTAAGTGAACTATACCGAATCAGAGATTATCCTGTTGGCTTCCGGCACAATTTCCTAAATTATGACAAAATAGAATTTTGATTTTTTGGTCGAATTTTTGAGAAATAAAGGTTAAAAATAAAGAAAAAAGAGGTTTGATCTGTCGGGATTAATTAATTATGATAATTAACTATAGATTAGTGTGCATTTGACTGATAAGATAACAAACAATAGAAAAATTACTGGTATAAGTAAAATTTAGTTTCAACTATAGAGGAAAATATGACTCAAGATAGAGTAGTTATTATTGGAGTTGCGGGTGACTCTGGTTGTGGTAAATCAACTTTTTTACGTCGATTAGAAGATTTATTCGGTAAGGAGTTTATGACGGTTATCTGTCTCGATGATTATCATAGTCTTGATCGCAAAGGCAGAAAAGTAGCGGGTGTAACTGCATTAGATCCTCGTGCCAACAATTTCGACTTAATGGCAGAACAAGTTAAGGCTTTAAAAAATGGTCAAGCTATTGATAAACCTATTTATAATCATGAAACAGGAGAACTTGATCCTCCTGAAAGAATTGAACCTAATAAAGTAATTGTTATTGAAGGTTTACACCCTCTTTATGATGCTAGAGTGAGAGAATTAGTTGATTTCAGTGTTTATCTTGACATCAGTGAAGAAGTTAAAATCAATTGGAAGATTCAGCGTGATATGGCGGAAAGAGGTCATAGTTATGATGATGTTGTGGCTTCCATCATGGCAAGAAAACCTGATTTTACTGCTTATATTGAGCCTCAAAAACAATATGCTGACATTGTTATTCAAGTGTTACCTACTCAGTTAATTCCTGATGAAAAAGAAGGCAAAATTTTGCGAGTTCGTCTTGTGGAAAAAGAAGGTATTCCTCATTTTGCCCCAACTTATTTGTTTGATGAAGGTTCAACTATTGATTGGCGCCCTTGCGGACGTAAACTCACTTGTGCTTTCCCAGGTCTGAAAATGTACTATGGACCTGATAATTATATGGGTAATGAGGTTTCTATTCTGGAAATTGATGGTCAATTTGATAACCTCGAAGAAATTATTTATATTGAAAGTCATTTAAGTCGTACTGGAACGAAATATTATGGTGAGATGACTGAATTGTTATTAAAACATAAGGATTATCCCGGTTCTAATAATGGTACTGGTTTATTCCAAGTTTTAGTTGGTTTAAAAATGCGTGAAACCTATGAACAATTAACTGGTGCTGTTGCTAATTCTGAAGAAAAAGAAGTGGTAACTGTTTAATTAACAAGACGAAATAAATATTGCTAATTTTTTGAGGCTGTGGTTAATTTTTATGATTAGTCATGGTCTTTTTTTTTGTAAAAATTTATAATAAAAATAACAATAATTAAAGTGTAGAGGTTTATTTATGTCTATTTTAACCTTCAAAGACAATCCTATTACCCTCGCTGATTATAGTTATAATGCGATCGCTAAACAAGTAAAAAAAATTGTTATCTATGAGAAGAAAACATTAACACAAGAAGATCCAGAAAATTTGCATCAGTTACGAGTGGCTATGAGAAGATTAAGAAGTATTGTCAGTGTTTTTAATTCAGCTTTGAAAATACCTTCGATTATTAATGATAAAAATATTGCTAATATTGCTAGAGTTTTGGGACAACAAAGAGATTTAAATATTTTA
>NZ_VRZC01000255.1 GCF_016743215.1 Geminocystis sp. GBBB08 | reverse complement strand
ATATGAAATAAATCGAAACTTTAAATTAGTAAATTTGACTCTGTAGTATGCTTTAATCTTTAGTTATCAAGCTGTTTGAAAATATTTAATAATAGTTAAAATCGGAAACTGACAAAAGAGGGATAGTGTGGGCTTCATCCTTCACAGATTCTAAGTACCTATAGTGTTTATCAAAAGCAACAATTAAAATTATTTAACTTAACTAATAATTAATTAATAAAATTTTTCCAAGAGGATGGAAAAAAACTTTTTGGTTATTATTAAAAAAAATCTTTAAGGAGTAATATCAAGTTCGGATAATAACTAATAATAAAACTTTGTGTCCTTATTTCTTTGCGTCTTTGCTCTCCCCTATTAGGGAGGATAAAGGGGGGGTTGCGGGATAGTACAATTATTTAATCGAACCTGATATAAATTTAGTTTATGGATTTTAGCTGGAATGAAACACAAATTAACCTCAAAAAAAAGATTCTTGAATTTGCTCAACAAGAATTAAAGGAAGATTTAATTAAACTAGATCAAGAGAAAAAATTTAATCAAATAGACTGGTATAAATGGGCAGATTTTGGCATTCAATCTTTGATTGTACCTCAAAAATATGGTGGTCAAGAATTAGATATTTTATCAATAACTTATGCCCTAGAAAGTTTAGGTTATGCTTATGAAGATAATGGGTTAATTTTTGCGATGAATGCTCATATTTGGGCTTGTGAATTGCCAATTATCACTTTTGGTACAGAAGCACAAAAACAAAAATACCTACCTCTTTTAGCTCAAGGAAAATGGATTGGCAGTCATGGTGTAAGTGAACCTTCTACTGGTTCTGATGTTTATAGTCTAAAAACTATTGCCGAAAAAAAAGATGATCAATATATTCTTAATGGACATAAAATTTTTGTTACTAATGGCTCGATCGCTGATTTAATAATCATTTTTGCTAATGTTGATCTAGAGCAAAATAAAAGAGGGATTATGGCTTTTTTAATCGAAAAAGATACTGAGGGTTTAATAATTAAAAGAACTATCTCAAAAATGGGTTTATCTACAGCTCAAATGGGAGAAATAATTTTAGATAATTGTGTTATTCCATCAGAAAATATTTTAGGTAAAGAAGGAAGTGGCATGGCGATTTTTAGTCATGCGATGGAATGGGAAAGAGGTTTTATTCTAGCCAGTGCAGTAGGCACAATAGAGCGAATTTTAGAGCGATGTGTTAAATATGCCCGTCAGCGTCAGCAATTTGGGCAACCGATCAGTAAATTTCAGTTAATTGCCCAGAAAATAGCGAATATGAAGTTAAGGTTAGAAACCGCTCGAAATTTATTATATAAAATGGCATGGTTAAAAAAAAGTGACAAACCAGCTTTATTAGAAGCCGCTATGACGAAACTTTATTTAAGTCAAGCATGGATAGATTGTTGTTTAGATGCTATTTCTATTCATGGAGGTTATGGTTATTTAACTGAATTTGAATTAGAAAGAGAATTACGAGATGCAATGGGTAGTCAGTCATATTCAGGTACATCGGAAATTCAATCTTTAATTATTGCTAAATATTTGGGACTGTAGGTATTATTTTCGGTGATTGAACTAAGTACCTCCACTTCTATGAAAATACTAATAATACAGCGAAACACATAAATTTCTCGTTGGTTTTAAAAGTTTTCTCTGCTTTGCCCACCCTACAGTGTATTTTTTATTATACTTGTTTCTAATAAATTACTGATAAAAAATTAGAGTTAATTTTATGGAAAATTTATTACATCAACTTTTACAACAAAGTTCTTTAAAATATCCCTATAAGATTGCTGTTATTGAGGGGGAAAATAAGATTACTTATCAACAATTAGATCTCATTTCTAACCAATTAGCCCATAATTTAATCCAATCTGGGTGCAAAAAAAGCGATCGCATTGGCATTTATCTAAATAAATCAATTTCTGCAATAATTAGCATTTTTGGGATATTAAAAGCAGGAGGAATATATGTGCCTTTACCAACTTCCGCACCTTTAAATAGAATCATCTCTTTAATAGAAGATGCTGAAATTCACATAATTATTACCAATGAAAAGCAATTCAAATCACTAGACAAATTTTTAGATTCATCTTCCCCTTTAAATACGGTTATTTTTACCGATAATAGTTTTACTAACTCCACTAATTATTCTCAACAATTAATCAACTGGCAAGAAATTTTACATTCTGTTTCGATCGCCCCTAGCCTCCCTTTGAAAGATGGGAATTTACAGACAATGGGGGAGAAAGTCCTCCTTAGTAAGGGGGATTTAGGGGGATCTAAAACGAATCAAACAACCTCTAACTATTCAGATACAAATTTACAACCCGAAGATATTGCTTATATCCTTTATACATCAGGTTCTACAGGAAAGCCAAAAGGTGTCATGATTTCTCATGATGCGTCTCTTAACTTCGTCAATTGGTCTTATAATTGTTTTCAGGTACAACCAAGCGATCGCCTTTCCAATCACGCACCGTTACATTTTGATTTATCTATTTTCGACATCTTTACTACTATTAAAGCAGGGGCAACTGTTATTTTAATTCCTCCTAGCTTATCGGTATTTCCGCTTAATTTAGCCCGTTATATTGCTGAACAAAAAATTACGATTTGGTATTCTGTTCCCTCAATTTTGATTCAGTTAATTTTACAAGGAGAATTACAACTAGAACAATTTTCTCATTTAAGACATATTTTATTTGCAGGAGAAGTGTTTCCCCTTAAATATTTAAAACAATTGATGGAAATATTACCCAATGTAAATTATCATAACCTTTACGGACCAACCGAAACAAATGTATGTACCTATTATCCTGTGACGAAAATTCCTGACGATGAAGAAAATAGTTTACCCATTGGCAAAGCCTGTGCTAATTTGGAGGTTTTTGCGATTAATCAGCAAGGAAAAATAGCAGAAATTGAGGAAATAGGAGAACTTTATGTATCAGGTTTATCTTTGATGAGTGGTTATTGGGGAATGTCACAAGCAACAGATCAAGTTTTAGTCAAAGATCCTCGTTTTTCCGAATCTACCACTAAAGTTTATCGTACAGGAGATTTAATCAAACTAAAAAAAGATGGTAACTATTTATTTCTTGGTCGTCAAGACAATCAAATCAAAAGTCGAGGTTATCGTATTGACTTGGGCGAAATTGAGTCTATAATTTACAAAAATCCGAATGTTAAAGAAGGAGTAGTTATTGCTATTCCCGATGAACAAATCGGCAATAAACTTCAAGCTTTTGTGGTTTTATTACCGAATCTATATATAAATACCAGAGATTTAACTTCTTTTTGTGCTAAATATTTACCTAAATATATGATTCCTGAGTTTGAAATTAGGGCTAGTTTACCGAAAAC
>NZ_VRZC01000254.1 GCF_016743215.1 Geminocystis sp. GBBB08 | reverse complement strand
TTATAGAACCCATTTGATATTTACATCTGTAACCGAAATAACAAAAGGTTTTGACGAGATTAAAGCATTTATTCTCAAATCATTACTATGTAATTCTTCTAAAAAAGATACCAAATGGGTTCTATAGAGTATAATTAGGCAATCATTAAGGCAATGCCATAAAGTTTTTTACTAATTACAGTCAATAATTACCGTGCAGATTGATGTTATTACACTTTTTCCTGACTTTTTTCAATCACCTCTCCAATGTAGTTTATTGGGAAAAGCATTAGCCAAAGGTATTGCCACCGTTAACTTAATTAATCCGAGAGACTTTACCACCGATAAACACCATCAAGTTGATGATATACCTTACGGGGGCGGTGTTGGTATGGTATTAAAACCCGAACCAATTTTTGCGGCGGTGGAATCTTTACCTATATTAGAGCCTAGGGAGATCATTTTATTATCACCTCAAGGAGAAACATTAAATCAAGAATTATTGAGGGATTTTGCTTTTAATTATCAACAATTAGTTTTGATTTGTGGACACTACGAAGGTATCGATGAAAGAGTACAAAATATTATTACTAGAGAAGTCTCTTTAGGAGATTTTGTCTTAACTTGTGGAGAAATTCCCGCTTTAACCCTTATTAATGGGATAGTCAGACTTCTCCCTGGTACTATTGGTAAGCCGGAATCAATTATTAGCGATAGTTTTGAAGACGGTTTATTAGACTACCCTCATTATACACGCCCTCCTGTTTTTCGTGGTTGGGAAGTTCCACTTGTATTACGTTCTGGTAATCATAAAGAAATTGCTAAATGGCGTTATCAAAAACAATTAGAAGCTACAGAAAAAAAGCGTCCAGATTTAATGGCTAAATATCAATATCAAGTTAAAGATTAAATAATTGTTAGATAATTTTTTTCATATAATTACCCCATAAAATTGCCGCTTGTCCACTACTACTATTTGTCGGTGAATTGTTATCATTACCTAACCAAATTCCTGTCACTAAATTCTCCTTAGTAACATAACCAATAAACCATAAATCAACCCCCTTATTCGTTGTGCCTGTTTTACCTGCTTCATCTTTGCCGATAGAGGCATTTTTGCCAGTACCCGCTGTAATTACTTGGTGCAACATTTTGTTCATGGTTTGGGCAACTTTCGGGTTAATAACTTGTTTTTGTTCATCTTTATTTTCATTAAAACGATAAATTTCTCGACAGGTATTATGTTTTTCGTAATCTTCACAATCTCTCCCATCTCTAATTACTTTTATAGCGTGGGGACGTGACCAAATTCCTTGATTGGCAAAAGCAGTATAAGCCCCTGTCATTTCTAACACGTTAACTTCACTTTGTCCTAATATTAACCCAGGTACAGCATTTAACTCCGATTTTATCCCCAATTTTTTTGCCGTTTCAACTACTTTATTTAATCCTACATCTTGAGCTACCCTTAAAGCGATGGCATTTTCTGATAAAGCTAAACCTTGATACATATTTATCGCTCCTCCACTTCTTTCACAAGCTCGATAGGTGAATCCTTGCCAACGGAAAGGCTCACAAGAATAGCTCTTATTTGCTGAAATTCCGGCTTCTAAGGCTGCTGTATAGGCAAAAACCTTAAAAGTTGACCCCGGTTGTCTTTTCGCTTGAGTAGCACGATTAAACTGGCTTTCTTGATAATCTTTTCCTCCCACTAAAGCTATTATTTCTCCATTTTTAGCTTTTATTGTGGCGATCGCCCCTTGAGAAAAATTATGTTGTTTGCCGTTAGTGGCAAGATGATTTTTGAGACTTTCTTCCGCAATTGCCTGAATTTTAGGATTTAACGCCGTTTCAATGATAAAATCTCCTTCTTGTGTCAAATTATTTCCTAATAAATGATTCATTTCTTGGAAAACGTGACTATAGTAATAAGGTGCTAAGATTTTAGATAAAGTTTCCTTTGCTTTCGGACTAAGATAAATTCTCGATCTTCTAGCCTCAGAAGCCTCTTCTTTCGTTATCATTCCTGCGTTTAACATTCTTTCAATGACTCGATTACGGAATTTAATGGCAGTATCATAATCTTGTACGGGGTTATAAGCGTTAGGTGCAGGTAAAATAGCTACTAAGGTAGCGGATTCAGCGATGTTTAAATCTTGAGCTCCTTTGTCAAAATAAAATCTAGCGGCATCTTCAAAACCATATAAATTTATCCCTAAATAGACACGATTAAGATAAGTTTTGATGATTTCATCTTTGCTATAAACTGCCTCTAATTTCAAGGCTACTATCATTTCTCGCAGTTTACGTGCTAAATTATTTTCTCTACCAACATCAGGATAGATACTTCGGGCTAATTGTTGAGTTATAGTACTAGCACCTTGTTTAACACCATCTTCCTGTTTATTAATTAATATTGCCCTTAAAATCCCTAAAGGATCAACTCCAAAATGCCAATAATAACGACTGTCTTCGGAAGCCATTAACGCCTTCGGTAAATAAGGAGAAAATTCTTCTAATTTGTCTAACTCTCGATGGGGAGAATCAATGCGAGGTGAAAGTAAGGTTTTACCATCTTCAGCATACACCACCGTTGAACCGCCTACATGATCTGGTATCGGATAAACATCATATTTGAGCCATTCCAAACCTATCCAAACTATTATTAATAATAAGCCAAGACTACCTGTTATTAAACCGAAACGGGCAATAATCAAGGATTTTGGCGGACGTTTATCAAAACGGATTTCAACAACATCAGCTAATTCAGGGGGACCAAGGGTGATAATATCATTATGTTCTAGGGTTAAAGATTGATAACGCTGATTACCACAATAAACTCCGTTTGTGGAATTTAAGTCACGAATCACAAATTTTTGGGGATTATTACTATCTCTTTCAATAACACAGTGAGTTTGACTGATAATCGCACTACGAATAACTATATCACAACTTTTCGTACTCCTTCCGATTATATAGCGATCGCCAAGTAAAGGATAAAAAGAAGTATGCTTTTCTCCTCCATTTCTCACATGAATACCCTGTACTCTAGCATTAGGTTTGAGCTTAGGAATATGTAAATGACTTTGAAGATTATCCCATATTCCCGTAACTATTTTACTGATGGAAGAATCTGAGTTACTAGAGTGATGACCCATAATTAACGGTAAAATTTTGCTAGAGTGAGAATTTAAAACTATACAAGTATAACAAAAGGCAATGGGCAATAGATTAGATTTTGGGAATTTCTACATTGGAATTGATTTTACCTTTAAATTTATAAGATACTTTTATTCGTTAATCTTGCCTTATTTTTTGATTAAGAGTACAATTAAACTCACTTGATAAAATTTATTATCAAAATCTAAAATATGGAAAGAAGAAAGATTCTGATTACTACGAAAACCTATCCCTCCATTAGCAGGAAATATAAAGAAACAGTTTGTACAGCGGGGATTTTATTAGATGAACAAGAGAAACCTTTGCAGTGGATTCGTATTTATCCCATTAGATTTCGTGGATTAGATT
>NZ_VRZC01000253.1 GCF_016743215.1 Geminocystis sp. GBBB08 | reverse complement strand
TTGTCGAGACATTAAAAGCAAAACCTTCTTCTTTAAAATTGGGATAATTTTGGCGTATATTTTGGGCTTCTTGTTCTCCGGCATAAAGATAAGTACTAGGAATATCTTTATTTTGAAAACGATACACAGGAGTTTTAAGTTTTTCTGTGACAAAAGTTGAAGTAGTAAAAACAATATCGGTTGGTGCATCCAAAAGACTCAAAGCATTACTAGCTTCGCCAAAAACCCCTAAAGAATCACCATTAGAAGTAAATCTTAAGATATTACTGTTGGTAGAGGCTGTCACCAATAAATCCCCATTAGGATCAAAAATCAACCCATGAGGATCAGATAAATCTGGTGTATCAATATCATTGACTTCTCCAAAAATCCCTAGGGGAGTTCCATCATTTTCATAGTGAAGAACATAATATGGGGGTGCTAGAGAAGAGATATAATAATTACTATTATCATCAAAAGCAATCTCATAAGGTCCATTTAAACGGCTACCATCAGGATGAATTTCTGAATAGTCGGTAAAAACTTCAATAAAGTTACCAGAACTATCATATTTTAAAACTCCACCTCGATTAATCCGTTCAAAATCACCATAGTAGTTTACATAAAGGTTATCATTTTGATCAAAGATAATTCCCGTAACATTAAGTAAACCATTATCTCCTGATGGAATAAACTGATCATCCACAAGTGTTCCATTTAGATCGTAACGCAATACTTTATTGTCTGAGTAAGAAGCAATATATAAATCTCCACTAGAATCAAAAGCCAATCCTACCGGTCCATTTACTGGAGCAAACTCACCTAAAAACTGACCTTTTTGATCGTATTTTAAAACTTGATTTGTCCCAAATGAAGAAACATAAATATTTCCATTTTGATCTGCAATAATATTTCGAGGGTGTATTAAACCACTATCAAAGAGATTAGCCTCCCCAAAAACTCCCTGAAAATTGCCCTTGTCATCGTACATTAAGACATTATTAGTACGAAAAGATGTAACTAAAACTAAATTCATAAATCAATGTAATGTTTTCTAATTATTTCTTAGAGAAATTGAATTACTTTTAGATAATAATTGAGTTATCTCAATATAAGAATCTCTATTACTAATAGACTTCTCCAACAATTGTGATTTTTGAACAGTATTTCAGGCTTTTAGCCCGATTCTTGGAAATGTCTAATGAAATTTATTTCATCATACTTAGATCTTGCATCTCTATCATCAATTCTCGATGAGGATAGGGAAAAGGGAAGAGGGTTGATTTTCCCGTTTGTTTCATTGGTATTATTGTACTGGTTCAAGATCTGAGTCATAGCCCGATAAAAGTTTTGAGCAATTTAACGCCCCCCAATTAATGGACGAGGTTAATAATGATTGTTCACTGTTTTTTGATTTGTACCTCGTTATGATTGTTAGGCTATCAGTAGTGACTAAAAATTTCAAATATGTATTTAAGTTGTTACTTCAAAAGCTACTCCTTCTTCGACAAAATTAGGATAATTAGCTAAGATGCTTTGACGTTCAGAGGAGCCTACATAGATGTAAGTACCGGGTAATTTAGTATTTTGAAAACGGTAAATATCTTGTCCTTTATTAGCGTCAGCACCATAAGCATAAAAAGCCAAGCCTTCTTCCACAAAATTAGTATAATTCTGTTTAATACTTTGACGCTCTTGTTCGCCAACATAGATATAAGTACCCGGAATACTTTTATTTTGGAAACGATACAAAGAAATTAATTCATCGTTAGGAGTTGTCGAGACATTAAAAGCAAAACCTTCTTCTTTAAAATTGGGATAATTTTGGCGTATATTTTGGGCTTCTTGTTCTCCGGCATAAAGATAAGTACTAGGAATATCTTTATTTTGAAAACGATACACTGGTGTTTCCAAAGTGGGTGATAGATTATTCATCCCCGAAAATTGAATCAAATTAGCACCATTTTGTGTTCCTTTTAAATGAAAATGATTACCTGGCTCAACATAAACATAATCACCTTCAGAAGCAACTTGTACATGATGGAGATTATTGTCATTTTCGCCAAATTCAAAAATAACCTCACCACTTAAAACCCCAAATAGCTCATAATTATTACTAATAACGCTATATTCATTTTCTTTGGCAGAAATAGAAAATAATTTAGTGTTGATCGGAGTCGGGTTTAAAATACCATCATTTTGTCCGAATCGTAAAACGGTAAAAGGATTATTAAAAGAGCTATTAGCAAAAGGATTAATGGTAGCCGAAACAGCAGAATCTGCTCCCGGAGAATTATCCCTTACTAATGCCGAACCTCCTTGAGGATTAGCTACTCCTCCTACACCGGCATCATCGGATGGATCAATTTTAAAAGCACTACTACCATCAGGATTCACTCCATAAACAACAACAGGTCCAGCATCCTGTAAATAGGTAGGAAAATTAGTAAAAGATAATTTCTTTAACACATCGGGAGCTATTGCTACCTGTTGGAAAAAATCATAAAAGTTGGCATCACTTGGTACAACGCCATTTACTTCGGTGGGGGTATTACCAGTGGGAATTAAATTACTTGTTCCATTGGCGGCTAAAATAGGATGAACTTGAGGAGAAGGATCAAATATACCAGCAGATGCTCCTACGGTATTAAATCCCTCGGCAATACCACCAGGTACGATAAATGCAATAACTCTAGCGGGAATAGTTCCCGTATTCGCCCATGTATGAATTTTTCCTGCAGGTACAGAAACAAAAGAACCTTTCGTTACTTCGACGCCGTTAATCTCTATTTCCCCATCTTTAATTACAGAAAAAGGATTGGTTGGATCAGCAACATTAAATACTCCATCTACATCGGCATTTAATTCAAAAATAACATTATCATTATCAGGAACTCCTGTATTATTATCATTAGCTGGATCTCCACCTAAAACATAAAAAAGTTCAGTTCCATTAGTATGGGTGTGAAATGTTGTGGTTGCTTCAGGAGGAATTAAAAATTCAAAAGCATCAAATTTATTATTTGTTTGATCTAAAACAACTATATCTTGATATAAACCTTGAGATGGTTGAAAGGTTGCTACAGTTCTTTCTCCATAAATTCGACTTCCATTTTTGTCATAACCTGTTGCCACAAAAGTTGGCACAAAAAATTTATCCACACTAGCTGAATTTACTAGACCGGTATTTTTTTCTATTTCTGCGGCAATAAAAGGATTTCGGGTAAAATCTACTTCAATTAAATCTCTATTATTACGCGTTACATAAATATATGGTGTAGAAGTAATCTTCTGGGCAAATACTTCCTGTTCGGCTATACGTTGTTGAGCAACATCAACGGATAAATCATGAGTTCCACTCATTATCAAGATCTCCTTTATTTTGTTTTTTTAATAATTGAAAAATGTAATACTCAGATCTTGCACCAGTACAATAATACCAATGAAACAAAACGGGAAAAATCAATTTTAGGAGTTTTAAAATCAATTCTGATTACTTTTCCCTCTTCCCTTTTCCCTTTTCCCTATCC
>NZ_VRZC01000252.1 GCF_016743215.1 Geminocystis sp. GBBB08 | reverse complement strand
TTTCTCAAATCCATAATAATAGGTAACAAAAGGTTGAAATCCATTGCCTATATACAAGAATTAATTTTGTCTAGGCATTTATTAGCTTTCTCATGATTTAATTTGATAAAATCAAGGGCAATATTTAAGTATACTATGTTACAAAACAAATTTTTAACTATTTTTATAATTATTTATATAGGCTTACTCTCAATTAATAAAGGAAAAGTTTTGAGTAATGAAGAAAAAGCTAATTTATTACCGTTAAAGATAGAAACATTTAGTCAATCTGATAATAAAATAATTACTAACTTATGGCTAAACAAATATGAAGAAAATACTAATAATAATTACTACCAACAGTTTTTATTAACGGAAAATTTCCCTATAAAATTATTAAATATCCCCGTTAAAACTATTTTTTTAATTGCTTCTCCCGAGAATTTTAATCCTCGTTTAACCAAACCTGAACCTGTCATTCAGCCTGAAACAATTAAGCCAAAACCTTCTGATAATTTAGTAGAGGAATTAAAAAAATTTCCTGTAACTTTAGAAAGTATTAATCCGACTTTTTTAGTAGATACTGACAATTATGGACAAAGAAATCAATTTATTGAATCTACCTTTAACTTTCGTACTCTTAATAATCAAGAAATAAGTTTAAAAACAGGATTTAATACTTTTGAAAAACCTCTTGAAGAAAAAATTAATAATATACCTTTTATTCTTGGCTGGAAAGGTAAAATTAATAATGTTAATTTAGCAATTAATGGAGGATTAGAAATATTTGATCGTCTTCCGGTAGCACCTAGTATTAGTATAATGGGTGATACACCGTTATTAGTAAGAGTAAAACCAAACGGAGAATTACAATCATTATTTGTGTTAGCTAGTGCTTTAGAATATTTACCCTATAAATTTAATGCTCCAACCTTAGATAATCAAATCAAAACTTTTCGTTTTCGCCCAAGTTTTTATTGGTTAATTGCCCCTGATATTAGTTTATTTTCCTTTAGTCAATTTGGTAATTTTAATGATGGCAATAAAGACTACCAATCTTTTACTCGTCTTGAAAAAAAGTTTGGAGAATTAAGCGTATCAGCTAATCTTTTTACCTGGAGTTTTCATCAAAATTTAGAGCAAAAAAGTGGTTATTTTTCTCCCTCAGATTTTTTAGTTTATAACTTAGAATTAGCATGGCAAAAAAATATTACCAACTTTTTACATTGTCGTTTAATGGCAAGTTTAGGGCAACAAAGACTTAACGGAGAATTTTCTAACGCTCAAGTCTATGAAGGTTTTTGTACGGGGAAATTTTCTGAGAATATTTCTTTAGGATTAGGATATAAAATATCTAATATTATCACCCTTGAAACAGGAGCAAGTTCTTATCTTAATGAACAATTTAGGGGACAATTACAAATTAAATTTTAATAGGGAATAAAGATTTTTAAATATTTTATTTATGATATTTCTCATGATTTTATAATACATTTTACTATAAATTGCCCATTACCTATCTTCATCAAAACACTTTTTGACGCACCTTTAATTAAGATTAAATTTTTCTCAGATTAATCTTGACATTTTTTCATTTATCTCAGATAAGATTACACTTAGATTAAGTTAACAAAATAGCCGAAAAAAATTTTGTGTTTTTGTATGCTGGAGTGAGAGGATAAAAAATCTCTTTAGAAAACTTGAAAACTATTTATTATGAATCTTCAATCTAAAATTTATGCTAGTCGAATACTTTTTTTTGGTTTAGTTAGCAGTTTTATCGCTATTTTACTTAATCGTATTTACAATAATAATATTTTTAAAAATTTTTGGCAATTATGTTCATGGTTAAATTTATGGAATTTAACTCTATTTTTACCCTTAATAATAGGTGTATTAATTGTTCAAACTACTATTATATTATCTCCTCAACAAAAACAATGGTCAAGAATAATAATAGTTTTTACCTCTTTATCTTTTATGATACGTTATTTTTTATGGCGATGGCATTCTACTTTAAATTTAAGTAATTCTATTAATAGTATATTTAGTATAAGTTTATTTCTGATGGAATTAGCGTTTATTATTAGCCCATTTTGGCAGACAATTTTGACGTTAAAAGTTAAGAGTAGAAAACCCCAAGCTGATATAATGTCAGAAGCAGTAAAAGCTGGAATTTATCAACCTACTGTAGATATTTTAATACCTAGTTATAACGAACCATTAGAAGTAGTAAAAAGAACGATCGTTGGTTGTCAAGCTATAGAATATAATCATAAAAAAATCTATCTTTTAGACGATGGAGATAGACAAGAAATCAAAGAATTATGTAAAGAATTAGGCTGTGGTTATATCATCCGTGAAAATCGTCTTCATGCCAAAGGAGGAAATTTAAATCATGGTTTGACTAAAACGAAGGGAGAGTTAATAGTTGTTTTCGATGCTGATTTTATACCCACTACTAACTTTCTAACACGCACTATCGGCTTTTTTCAAGATACAAAGATAGGCTTATTACAAACTTACCAGAGTTTTTACTCTCATGATCCCATTGCGAGAAATTTAGGCTTAGAAAATAAAATACCCACTGAAGTAGAAATTTTTTCCCGTTATTATCAATTAGTTAGAGATAGCATTAACACTGCTTTATGTTATGGTAGTTCTTTTGTTGTAAGAAGAAGTTATTTAGAAAATATAGACGGTTTTGTTACTAATTCTCTCAGTGAAGATTATCACACAGGCATTAAGTTAGCTTCTAAAAATTATCAAGTTATTTATTTAGAAGAAAGTCTAAGTGCTGGATTATCAGCAGAAAATACTTTCGGGTATATTCGACAAAGAAAAAGGTGGGCAAGAGGCACAATTCAAAGTTTATTTATTCCTGAAAATCCTCTTTTTGTTCAAAATTTAAAATGCTGGGAAAGATTAGCTCATTTAGAAGGTATTTTACAATGGTTTTTAAGTCCTTTAAGAGTAATATTATTATTATTACCTTTAGCTTATACTTTTTTAGAGATAACACCTTTAAAAGCAAATTTTGAAGAAATAATTTATTTTTTTCTGCCTTTCTATTTTATCCAAATGTTAACCTTTTCTTGGCTAAATTTTCGTAGTCGATCAGCTTTGATGTCGGAGATATATAATGTAGTTACTGCTGTGCCTTTATCTATAGAAATATTCCAAACATTAATTAATCCTTTTTCCTCTATCTTCAAAGTAACTCCTAAAGGCATAAAAAATAATAACTATTACTTTAACTGGAATTTAGCATCACCTTTAATTTTTTTCTTAGGGATAAACTTGTTTAATTTAGTTAATTTATTACAAGAATTAATGAATAATGATATTAGCAATGTTTCTAATGTAATTGGGTTAAATATAGTTTTATTTTGGAATCTTTATAACTTAATGATTATTGCTTTATCTATTATGGTATTAATTGAAATACCGAAATCAGATAGTTACCAATGGTTAAAAGTAAATAAGCCGGTAAAATTAAAAATTTCTCATCAAATTCATCAAGGAATCATAACTAAAATGTCAGAAATAGGTGCTGAAATTAGTCTAAATTCAAA
>NZ_VRZC01000251.1 GCF_016743215.1 Geminocystis sp. GBBB08 | reverse complement strand
GTGGGAAATTATCAATTTTAATAACTATTGCCTATTGCCTGACTTCTTGGAGAAGTCTAATTACTATAAGTTTGAGTTAACATAAAGTTGATTAATATACACCGAATAACAATTAATCATTAAATCAATTTTAATAAATTATCAATTATTTTTTAGTATTATTTCTCTCCGTTTCAAAAAGAATAAAGAAAATTGCCTATTACCTAAATTCTGGCATAAGTCTAATGATTATGATGATCAGATTTATGAGAATATTTATGTTGTAATTGCAGTAAATAACTACTTATGGAAATAAGTAAAATAGATAAGGCAATATAAGCTAAATCACTAGCTTGTTTTATGTCTAAATTTAACATTTTTTTAAATAAACTGACAATCAATGCCACGACAATAACTTGAACTAATTTTCCTTTTAACTCTTCTAAGGATTCACTTTGAAGAATATTAATCTCATCTTGTTGAAATCTAATATCAATTTTAGAAATAAAAAGTTCATAAATACCAAAACTAAAAATTAATAAAACAATACCAATCAAATAATAATCGATACCACCAATAATATAAGAAACAATTTTATAGGTATTTGCTCCTTCTGGATCTTTCATCTCAAATGTTAGAATTAATCCGGCCCAAATATCTAAACTGCCAATAATAAAAAATTTTAAAGCACTAAATAAACTAAATATAACGGGAAAGAGTACAAAAAAACGAAAATTCCAGATCAGAGTTTCAAAAATTATTTCAATTTTATTTATTCTATTTTTCATCATTATTTATCTCAAAAAGTAAATATAGCCATTTCGGAGAATTAGGAATAAATCTTTTATTACAAACCATTTAAAAATATTTTTTAATCAGAAATTTAATAAAAGCTACAAATAAGAACTATTCTAAATTTAATTCTCCTTTTTCAATTTTAGAATTAATAAGTTCTTGTAACATTTTTAGTTCTTGAATATTAATTCGATGATCAGAAGTAATTAAAGATTGAATAGTGTCCATTTCGTCTTGAGAAATTTTACCATCTTCACAAGCCAGTTGAATAAAGTTTTTTAATCTTAATAATTCTTTTATTTCATCCTCAGAAAGTTCTCCATCTTCTTGAGAAAGTAATTCTAATTTTAGCTGACAATCTCGGTTAGAATCCATAATAATTTGCTCTGGTAATAATGTTTGACAAATTCTCGCTTTTAAAATTTGTTTTTCCGTTAAATTCAGGGCATTTTTTAAATCCGCTTCCGTTAAATCTGCATCGTCAAAATTAGTATCAGAAAGATTTGTTTTTTCAAAATTAGCTTTATGTAATGTTGCCTTTTCCAAGTTAGCATTGGTTAAATCAGCACCTTTAAAATTACTATTATTTAAAATACTATTTTGTAACTTAGCATTGTCTAAACTAGCTTCAGTAAAATTAGCTTTGCTTAGAATGGCACTCTCTAATTTAGCATTAGTTAAAATAGCATTTTGAAAATTTGTACCCGTTAAAGTTGCTTCTTGAAGATTAACATTAAATAACAGTGCATTCTTAAAATTAACCTTTCGTAAATCAGCGCCCTGAAGATTAGCATTACTTAAAATAGCGCCTTCTAAATTTGCCCCTGCTAAAACAGCACCTTTCAAATTAGCACTAACTAAAACTGCTTCTTGTAAATTTGCTCTTTCTAAACGAGATTTGGAAAAATTAGCTTTTGCTAAATCAGCTTTTTCTAAATTAATTTTAGTTAAATCAGCTTCTGTTACCGTTAAATTTTCTAGGGAAACATTATCTTTATTCAAATCTTCTAAGGCACTAATTCTTCCACCACTTCCTCCTTGATTTTGGGCTGAATTAATTACTTGCCATGCTTCATAATGTTCTCTTTTTTTGCGATTACGAGCTTCTTTAAAATAAAGTAAAATAGCTGATAAAATAGCAATTACTTCTCCTTTTTCTAATAAAACTTCGATGGTATCTTTTACTGATTTTATTTGTTCTATATCTATCCAAATAATAAGGGGAATTAATAGCAATAAAAAAATAATAATAACAATTGTGGTAGAAGTTTCATAAAACCATTCTAAATATATTTCCCATTTTTTTTTCCAATAATTGAACATCTAATTAAATCTTTTTATTTTCATTACAGCAGTTTTGATCATCTTAAACCACATTCGACTTCTGAGCAAAAATATTTTAAATTAGCTCCTAGTAAGGGATTTGTCCCTAATTTTTCTAGTGTACAACTAATTTGGAAAAATTTGTAGGTAAATTCTTTGATTTTGTCTCATGACTTTTTTTTATCTTACACTTATTTTTATTTAGTAATCTAAGGCAAAAACTGTGGATAGTATTTAAACTACTATTTAAATTACTTTTAAAACAGTAATGTCTAACACTGATTTTATCAAATCTCAAAATAGCACAAGTAAATTTATTATTTTTTTGTAATTTTTGTAAGTCTTCTAAGACTAAATTCAACAATTTTATATCACCTTTCGCCATAATTAATAGATAAGGTTACTAATGGGAAATCAAAATTAATTTTTTCGTGCAAAGACGGCATAAAATGGATCTTTAGCACCAATACCTAACATCTGTAAAATAGCAGGTAATTCTGGCTGTGTCGCTAGTATTTGCGGGGGCTTAAAATCAGGTATTGATTGAAAATAGGATTTTACGAGGTGTATTCTTTGCCTATCGGTAGCCTCACGCCATACAGAAATTGCTTTTTGATAAAACATTCTGTTAGAAAAGGTAAAAATAGCCACACCATTAGACTTTAAAATTCTGGCAATTTCACTAAAAATAGCTTCAGGATATTGTAAATATTGTACTGATACAGCACACAAAACAGCGTCAAAATATTGATCTTCTAAAGGTAATTGAAGATTTTGGTTTAAATTTTGGATAAAATAATGATTTAACCGCTTATTTTTGGCTAATTCTTCCTGATTCATACCATGCCCTTCAATATGGCTAAATTCCATTTCTGGAGGTAAATGTGATACCCAACTACTCATTAAATCTAAAATTCGACTATTTGATTGTAATTCTTGACGATAAAGATTAGTTAATTGTTGAATAAAGTTATCATCTACATGATTAACAAAGCGAGGGTAAGAATAAAAATAATTATCTTCACTATCGTCTAATTTTGTTCTTTGATGAGGTTGTAATAACATTTTTCTTGGATTTTTGGAATTAAACAGGAATCAAATTAATTATAGTGAGAGAATTATAGATAGAGTAGCAAATTTTTTTTTCGACAGGTTGCATAAAACAGCAAAAGTCACTGGATAGATAAATAACAACTATTAACGGTGATTCATTATGATTATGATTAAATCTAACTGCGATAATCTTTTTACCTGTATTTTCCCTGATGAATCTCAATCTGCTAGTTTACTTATTAAATTTTTGTTGTTATTAGAAGCGGAAAAATTAATTCCTTTATTTAAAGTTTGTAACGATAAAGATAATGATATTAACGATGCAATTAATGCTTTAGTTATCACTCAACAGAATCAAATTTTATCTGTGGGAAATATCATCAATAAATCTTTAGGAAAAAATCAATC
>NZ_VRZC01000250.1 GCF_016743215.1 Geminocystis sp. GBBB08 | reverse complement strand
TGGCACTGGTAACGATATTTACATTCTGGATGTAGCCACTGATGTTATTAGCGAAACTTCTACCGTTGCCACAGAAATTGACACCGTATTATCTTCCGTTAGTTATACATTAGGTGCTAACCTTGAAAACCTTACCTTAACAGGTACAACTACCATAAATGGTACGGGTAACACCTTAAATAACTTCATCATCGGGAATAGTGCTGATAATTCTCTTGACGGTGGTGATGGTAACGATACCCTTGATGGTGGTGGTGGTAATGATACCCTTATCGGTGGCACTGGTAACGATGTTTACATTGTCAATAGTACAACCGTCGTAAACGAAACCTCTACCGTTGCTACAGAAATTGATACTGTACTATCTTCCGTTACTTATACATTGGGTGCTAACCTTGAAAACCTAATCTTAACAGGCACAACTGCCATTAATGGTACGGGTAACACCTTAAATAACTACCTCACTGGTAATATTGGTAACAATACCCTTGACGGTGGTGATGGTAACGATACCCTTGATGGTGGTATTGGTGTTGATAGTTTAGTTGGTGGTACTGGTAATGATGTTTACATTGTGGATAGCACAACAGATGTGGTGACGGAAACCTCCACTACTGCCACAGAAATTGATACTGTACTATCTTCCGTTACTTATACCTTAAGTGCCAATGTCGAAAACCTCTCCCTCACCGGCACAACCGCTATTAATGGTACGGGTAACACCCTCGATAACGTTATCACTGGTAATAGTGCGAAAAATACCCTTAACGGTGGTGCAGGTAACGATACCCTTAACGGTGGTGGCACAGAAATAACCTTATTAACTGATAACTTTAACACTGAAAATGGTGGCTCAGCAACAAGTAATTATAATAATTTTGTTAACTGGAGTGTTACAGATGGTGCTGTTGATTTATTCGGGCCAGGTTTTGGTGATTTCTTACCCGGTAATGGTTTATATCTTGACTTAGACGGTAGTATTAGCAATGGAGGACGATTAGAGTCAAAACAGACTTTTAGTTTCAGTGCTGGTGATGTGATCACTTTACAGTTTAGTTTAGCCGGTTCTCAACAAGGGAATACTAACTCAGCCACAGTTTCTTTGGGCAGTTTATTTACCGAAACCTTTACTCGTAGTAGTGATGCACCTTTTGCTACGATCACCCGTACTATTAATGTTACTGCCAACAGCACTGGTAAACTCATTTTTGATCAAGCAGGAGGGGATAATGAAGGATTACTGTTAGATAATGTCAGCATCAAAAAAATAAACGGTGATAGCCTTGTAGGTGGTACGGGTAATGATTTTTACATCGTTAATAATGCTCTTGACATAGTTTCTGAAACTTCCACAGTTTCCACTGAAATTGATACCGTCCAATCTTCTGTTAATTATACCCTAACTGCTAACGTTGAAAATCTGATCTTAGTCGGTAGTGCTATTAATGGTACTGGTAACACTTTGGCTAATCAGATTACTGGTAATAGTGCCGCTAACACTCTTGATGGTGGTGCCGGTAATGATACTCTTGATGGTGGTGCCGGTAATGATACTCTTATCGGTGGCACGGGTGCTGATACTCTTATCGGTGGTTTAGGCAATGATACTTACACTGTCGATAACAGTGGAGATGTCGTCACCGAAACATCTACTTTAGCAACAGAAATTGATACTGTACAATCTTCCATCACTTATACTTTGGGTGATAACCTAGAAAACCTCACCTTAACTGGTACTGCTAATATTAATGGTACTGGTAATACCGTCAATAACGTAATTACTGGTAATGATGGCAATAATACCCTTAATGGTGGTGATGGTGTAGATACCCTTAACGGT
Source organism: Geminocystis sp. GBBB08 (assembly GCF_016743215.1). Classification (GTDB taxonomy): domain Bacteria; phylum Cyanobacteriota; class Cyanobacteriia; order Cyanobacteriales; family Cyanobacteriaceae; genus Geminocystis. The sequence goes on along the minus strand of NZ_VRZC01000250.1, from coordinate 1,775 downwards.
GGTGCCGGTAACGATACCCTTAACGGTGGAGTTGGTGCTGATAGTCTCATCGGTGGTTTGGGCAATGATATTTATATTGTCGATAATACGGGAGAAAAAATTAGCGAAACTTCTACCCTCGCAACGGAAATAGATACCGTACAATCATCTGTAACTTGGACTTTGGGCGCAAATGTCGAAAACCTCACCTTAACTGGTAATGACACCATCAATGGTACGGGTAACAGTCTCAATAACGTTATTATTGGTAATGGTGTAGCCAATAATCTTAATGGTAGTAGTGGTAACGATAGCCTTGATGGTGGTGCCGGTAACGATACCCTTATCGGTGGAGATGGTAACGATACCCTTCTTGGTGGCACGGGTAATGATAGTTTAGTGGGGGGCACTGGTAATGATATTTATGTTATAGATATTACAACTGATCTAGTGTCCGAAACATCAACAACTACCACAGAAATTGATACCGTACTCTCATCTGTAACTTGGACTCTGGGGGCAAATTTAGAAAACCTCACCTTAACTGGTAGTAGCATTATTAATGGTACTGGTAACAGTCTCAATAACGTTATCATCGGTAACGGGGTAGCTAATACCCTCAGTGGTGGTGCCGGTAATGATAGCCTTGATGGTGGTGCCGGTAATGATAGCCTTGATGGTGGTGCCGGTAATGATATCCTTAACGGTGGTGTCGGTAATGATACCCTCATCGGTGGTGTCGGTAATGATTTTTACATTGTGGATAGCACAACGGATGTGGTTACAGAAACATCAACAACTGCCACAGAAATTGATACCGTAGAATCTTCCGCTACCTATAGCTTAAGTGCCAACTTAGAAAACCTAACCTTAACAGGCATAAGTGCGATTAATGGCACGGGTAATGGATTACCTAACCTCATTATTGGTAGTGCAGGTGACAATATTCTTACCGGTGGTGCGGGTATTGATACTTTAATCGGTGGTAATGGTGGTGACAGACTAGTAGGTGGTGAAGGTAACGATATTCTCAACTTAGGTTTAGGGGATGCCGTCATAGATACCGTCATTTACAACCCCGGCGATGATAGTGATACCGTTAATGAGTTTGCCTTCGGTAGCGATAAATTTGCTGTTGTCGGTTTAACTAGCGTTGATGTGGTGACATCAGGTGCTGATACTCAATTCCGTCTCGGTAATGGCACTGCCGGTGACGCTGGTTTCGGCACTGGTAGTTTATTATTTACTATTACGGGAGTGAATACTTTTAATACTGGTAATATTGCCTCCAGTGTTGATGCTTCTAATACCGCTAATTTCTTCTTTAGCTAGTAATTTCTTTTGATTAATTTGGTGGGCGTTGCCCACCCTACTTGATCACTTTTGATTAATTTTCGGTGGGGCGTTGCCCTCGTATCGTAGGGGCAGTTGACTATTTATTATGCCGTACCTTTAGCCGCCGATCACTCACTATTAGCTTTGTCAAGAAGATTGCAAGAAGATTTATTTGTTGGAATTCTTATCTCACAATGAAATGAATTTTATTGCTAATAGCGGTGCGTTAAATAAATTTAACTCAATCTTGGTTGTTATGTTAGGTAAGATTTGTAGGGCATAAAAAATGGTCTTTTTAGGGATTTTTGTAATATACTTAATCGAACTTGTTCTGTAGCCCTCTTTTGTCAGTTTCCGATTTTAACTATTATTAAATATTTTCAAACAGCTTGATAACTAAAGATTAAAGCATACTACAGAGTCAAATTTACTAATTTAAAGTTTCGATTTATTTCATATTA
>NZ_VRZC01000024.1 GCF_016743215.1 Geminocystis sp. GBBB08 | reverse complement strand
TAAATGATTCGTGGCAAAATAAGAACTACAAATTCAAAGGCAAGAGGTTTAAACCCCTTGTTAAATAATAGGTAAAACATTATTTCCTATCTTTAAATATTTCACAACTGATTTAGTATTGCTATAGGAATGCTGTATAAGTTGAATTTCTCTAAAATTTAAGTTAATTTTCATGAATTTTTCTATCCAAAAAAAAAGAAGTACTTTATCATCTCTCTAAATGTTGTTTTTAGATAACAAAATAAAAAAAATGAATAATATTTGGGAAAAAAAAGAAATTATTATCTGGACACAAATTATTTTAAATAGTTATGAAAAATTGCTTAAAAAACCTTTAATAACTAGGATCAATATTGATGAAATAACCCAAGCTAAAAATTTATTTAATGCTGATTTTGTGGTTTTATCTCATAATAATAATCAAGATCCTCTTTATAATTATGGTAATCAAAAAGCCTTAATGTTATGGGAAATGAGTTGGGAAGAATTAATAAAAACTCCTTCTAAAAATACAACTCAACCCATATCAAGAGAAGAAAGAGAAGCATTATTACAAGAAGCAAATCTTAAAGGTTATATTACTAATTATGGAGGTGTTAGAATTTCTAGTACCGGCAAAAAATATTATATAAAAGATATTATTCTCTGGAATTTAACTGATAATGAAGATAAATTTTGTGGACAAGCTGCAACATTTTCTCAATGGGAAGAATTAACAGTTAACAATTAATTATTATGCTGATTTTTTTATTTCTTGTTTAATTTATATATTGATAATTTAATTTTCCGTTATTACAGTGGATAAAAAACATTTCGGTTGGTCATTAACCCAAAGAGATCCTGATACAATTAAACAATTAATGCCTTTTTGGAAATTACTTTATAAATATTATTTTCGAGTAGAAACCAGTGGTTGGGAAAACATCCCTGAAGGGCAAGTGTTATTAGTCGGCTCTCATAATGGCGGTATCGCTGCCCCTGATATGGTCATGATGATGTATGATTGGTTTAAACGCTTTGGTACTGATCGTTTAGCCTACGGTTTAATGCACCCTATTGCATGGACGGCTTATCAAGGTGTAACCAATATTGCGGCTAAAACTGGGGCTATTCGTGCCAATCCTAAAATGGCGATCGCCGCTATCGAAAATAATGCTAGTATATTAGTCTATCCCGGGGGTGCTGAAGACGTATTTCGTCCTTATTCAGAAAGAAATAAAATAAAATTCGTCGGTAGAAAAGGGTTTATTAAATTGGCGTTACGTTATTCTTTGCCTATTGTACCCTTAATTTCTAAAGGAGCCCATGAAAGTATTTTTGTCTTAGCTGACTTATATGAACAAGTAAAAGAACTTCACAAAAAAGGCTTATTTCCTTGGATTTTAGATCTTGATCCTCAAACTTTTCCTATTTATCTGGGTTTACCATGGGGTTTAGCATTTGGTCCTTTACCTAATATACCATTACCTGTTCCTATGACCACCAGAGTTTGTCCTCCTATTTATTTTCAGCGTTATGGGGAAGAAGCTCGTAGCGATCGCCTTTATGTACAAGAATGTTATGATTTAGTGGTCAATAGTATGCAAAAAGAGTTAGATAGTTTGTATAATTAGGGATTTTGTGATTTGTCATTTGTGAGAGGGTGATGGTGGGACAATTCATCCTAGTTCAAAAGTATTAGCTAGTTTGACTAATCCATCTCCCTAAGGTTACAGAAAAATCAAAGTTTTAAGCCATTCCCTCACCGAGTGCCGCCCAAGGCGATCGCCTCCCAATCAAATACCCTAGTTGAAAAACAGGGCGTTTTCATTCTCGAAATTTGATTTAATTCAAAACTATAATTGGCAAGAAATCTAGGCATTTTTTATTATTAGAAAATGAATTATTATCAAAAACTGTGATATTTTTCAGTAAAATTGAGTTAAATTTATTTAACGTACTCGCTATTAGCAATAAAATTTATTTCATTGCGAGTCGGAGGGTTTTCCCCAATAAATTGAATTCTCTATATACAATTTTATCTCGACTTTGAAAAAACCCTACACCTGATACCTAATACCTCATTCCTAACACCTGCAAACTTTATTTTTGTCTTAAATTTTTGACGAGGGAAGATAATTCTTCTATTTTTGTTACTCTTAAAGTTTCGGGAATAAGATTGATTTTATCCGCCGAAGAAATGGTGTTAATTAAATGAATAATCTCGGCTGAATTATCAGGGAAACGAGTTTCTAAAATTTTACTAATAATATCGTGAATTAAGTTTTGTTTATGTTCTTGTGCTGAATTTAACTCTTGTTTAGCGCTGATTAAATCCTCTTGTTGTTTATTCAATATTTCTAACATTTGTTGCAGTGTTCGTGCTAAAATTCCTAAATCATCCGGGCGATCGCAAAAATCATCAAAATCTGAGGGGTGAAAGTGGTTATTTTCAATAGCGGATACGGCTGTAGCGGTTATAGTATAAAGTTCTTCTAAAGACTCTACATTTTGACGGTGATTAACTTCAAGGGCATCCATAACTTGATTATAACGGTGGGCGATATGTCCAATTTCTGTAAAAGGTTGTACAGGCACACGCAATGTTAAATCATGATTTCGAGCTTGTATATCCATCACCTGAAACAGTTCATAGGTATCAGTACTAGCTCCATGTTCAGAAATATTTAAACCTACTTCTTCATCTTCTGCCGAGACTCGTAAAACATAATAACGATTTAGAAGATTGAGTAAGATAAAAGTTAAACCAAAAGCCCATATAAAAGCAACACTTATCCCCAACAATTGCACTATAATTTGACTACCTCGACTATGATTAAGTAACTCTAAATCTCCAAATAACCCCACACAGATTGTACCCCAAACTCCAGCACCACCATGTACTGGAACAGCATCCACGGCGTCATCAATACCCCAACGTTTGAGGGAAAAAGAGGCTAAATTAGTTACCCCGGCACTGGTAATACCTATTATTAAAGCTATAGGGCTTGATACAACATGACAACTAGCGGTAATTCCCACTAATCCAGCAAGACTACCGTTGATTAATTCTTCAACTTCGATGCGTTGATGTTGAAATTGACTGAGAATCATACCGCAAATCATCCCTCCAACTCCTGAAAGAATGGTATGAAGAATAACATTTGGTACTTTTGTATTAAAAGCAAAGGTGCTACCACCATTAAAACCAATCCATCCTACCCATAAAAGTAAAGCACCTAACACGGCAAAGGGTAAATTTGAGCCTTGAATTTTATTAATTTTTTCTGTGGAAAATCGCCCATTACGAGCACCAATAACTATCAATGCACCTAAACTAACCCAAGCCCCAATACTATGTACAACACTGCTTCCAGCAAAATCAATAAAACCTATTCCCTTTAACCAACCATTTTGATTCCAAGCCCAATGCCCAAATAAAGGATAAATCAAGCCTGAAACCAGAATAGCAATAATTAAATAAGCCCAAAATTGTAATCTCTCTGCTACTGCACCTGAAATAATAGTAGTAGAAGTTCCACAAAACATGGCTTGAAAGATAAAAAAGACAGCCTCTAAGGATTTAGAAGAAGAAGAGAAGAGAAAATTATTAGTGCCAAACCAACCATTGTGGGAAAATCCAAACATTAAGGCATAACCAAAAGCCCAAAATAATAATACAGAGACGGCAAAATCCGCAAAATTCTTAACAGCGACATTAATACTATTTTTTGAGCGAGTTAAACCCGACTCAAGACACATAAAACCGCCTTGCATCAATAAGACTAATCCTGAGCAAATCAATAACCAAAGTTGATCTATCATAAATAACTAGGAGTGCCAAAATAACTCTATATTTATGACATTTTTTTGGTTAATTAAATGATAAATGAGACACTATTATGAACTATAAAGTTGATGATAAGTGCTGATGCAAAATTAATTGTATAGGGGCAATGCAATGCAAAGGGCTTAAGCCCCTTGTTATCCCTTGTTATCCCTTGTTATTCCTTGTTATCCCTTGTTATCCCTTGTTGCTCTTTGTTACCAGTTGTTACTCCTTATTACCACTTGTTGCTCTTTGTTACCAGTTGTTACTCCTTGTTAACCCTTGTTGCTTCTTTTTGCTTCTTGTTACCTATTGTTACTCCTTGTTATCCCTTTTTATCATAGGTTTGAGAAAAATAAAGGGCATCGATTAATTTTACTCACTCACTTAGATTCAATAAATAGTAAATAATGAATAATAAATAGTAAATAGATAGTTAAAAATCAATAGTAATTAACTTAATCGTAAATATTCAATAGTAAGCTAGTTGCATCTAAGTTGACTGGTGAGGGTAGGCAATAGGTACTCTTGTAATAGTTAAGAGTTTTTATTATTAGAAAAAAATGTAAGTTAAATGCGTCTAGTGCTTATTTTAAATCTATCTGATATAATTAGCTCTCAAAAACTTAATTAAAATATAGTTAAAATATGAATTATTTAATAGCTGTGTTATCCGATAGAATTCAAGCAGAAGAAGCCTACACAGCCTTAGAAAAAGTGGGAATCCCCCTCAATCAATTATCAATTGTGGGAAAAGGTTATAAAACTGCGGCAGAAGTTGGTTTTCTTGATCCTAGTGTTGAAGGGCGCAAAAATATCATTAGAATGGCTTATTGGTTAATTCCTTTTGGTTTTTTTGGTGGTTTTACTTTTGATGCCATTACCACTATTGATACTTTTGGTTGGGCAGGTGAGCCTTTTAATCATATTATAGGCGGTATTTTAGTGGCTATAGGTGGTGCTATGGGTAGTTTTTTTGTGGGAGGAAGTGGTAGTTTAATGGAAAATACTGGAGAAATGATACCTTTTCTTAATCGTCTTAAACTTGGTAAATATCTGTTGATTGTAGAAGGCAATGACAATATCAAAAATAAAGCTAAAAATATTTTAAATAGTTTCAATCCTGAAAGTTTACAAGGTTATCAACTATAAGAGACGAAAACTAGAAACCGAGAAAATGAAGAGATGAAGAAGACTATAAAAGAGGAAATTATCAAAGTTGTCGGCAACTATTATTTAATTATTTGCGTCTTAGTTTCTTAGTTAGACAGTTGTAAATATTAGAAAAATTGCGAGATAAATCCCTTACTACAAACTATTTTAAAATTTTTGAAGGTGAACTCTTTTATTTTAACAATCTATTAGAATTGCTGTATTCTATTTTTATAAAAATTATGGTTAAACCATTTGCTAAGTCTAAATTTTTGTTGCTAATTTTTTTATCAGTATTTATCGTTAACTTTATCGGCAATATTCCTCATCTTATTACAGGTAAATTTTTAAGTCCAGTTTTTGCTCAATCTTCACCTTTAAATATTATTGGCAAAGGTAGAGATGTTATCATCAATCAAAAAACCGTCAATCTTCCTTGGATACAGTGGCAAGAAAAGAATGAAATTCATACAGGGATTGCTGATATGAGTGCAGAAGCAATTTTAGGTATAGAATTAATGAGTACAACTAACACAGAAAAACAACCGATTCATTGGTTTAATTATCAGAATACTTTACCTGCTAAATTTATTAATCCTTATCGCTATTTGGATATTACTGATTTAACGAAAACGACTCCTCTTCAAATTAATAATAATAGTAATATTTTAGAGTTGAATCTTCCTATCAGCCAAGTTAATAAAATTTATGAAATTCAAGCAAATCAAGGTAAAAAAATTATTATTGAGTTAGATAAGCCCAGTTTTTTTCAAGTTAGTCAAGGAAAAGAACAAGCTATTATTACCATTAATGGGCAACCTAGTAATACTTTATTTGATGATATTAAACCCCTTAAGCCTTTAGAAAATTCTGGGATTCAAGAAGAAGAAGGCGACGAAATAAGAAATGATAATCTCTCCCCTACAAGTACTTTATTTTCAGTTAGTAGTAAAGATGATAAAACGTTAATTAATTTAAATTTACCGGCTGGAAATAATGTAAAAGTTACTTCAGCTAATCCGAATCTTTTATTAGTAGATATTAACCCTTCTGCTATTACTACCAGAGATATTAATTGGCATAATGACTTATTTTTCAGTAAAAAGTATGTCAGTTTAAACAATAACTCTGATTTATTTTTAGTATCTTCTCTTACTCTAAATCTTAAAAGTTTTAACTTGAATTTACAACCAATTTTAGCTAATAATAACACCGTAATTGGTACTGCACCTTTAAAAACTACTGCTCAAAATTCAGAAGCAATAGCTGCTATTAATGCAGGGTTTTTTAACCGTAATAATCAGTTACCTTTAGGTGTAATTAAAAACCGTGATAATTGGTTATCTAGTCCCATTTTAAATCGTTGTATCATGGCATGGAATGATATGGGAGAGGTAAAATTTGATCGCATAATGTTAGAAGAAATAATTACTACTACCAAAGGTGATCGTTTTATTAATAATTACATCAATAGTGGTTATATTCAAGCCGGAGTTGCTCGTTATACTTCTAGTTGGGGATTGAATTACACTACCCTAAGTGATAATGAAATTGTCTTCATTGTTGAAAATAATCTCGTTAAAGATAAAATTGTCGGTGGTAAAGCTGGGGAAGATTCCATCGTCATTCAACCAAAAAACTATCTTTTAGTATTTAGAAGCGCTAAAAGTTTAGCGGCAAAATTGGATATTAATGACCAAATAACTTTAAATACTGGCACAATTCCCGCTAATTTCGCTACTTATCCTTATATTATCGGAGCTGGTCCTCTTTTACTCTTAAATCGTCAAATTGTTTTAAATGGAGAGACAGAAAAATTTAGCAAAGCCTTTAACACTCAAAAAGCCTCCCGTAGTGCCATTGCGGTAGATAATCAAGGTAAAATTTTATTGGTAGCAATTCATAATCGAGTTGGTGGTTTAGGAGTTACATTGTCAGAATTTGCGGCAATTTTACTCAAAATCGGTGCAGTATCAGCTTTAAATTTAGATGGTGGCAGTTCAACACAAATGTATTTAGGCGGTGCAATTGTCGATCGTTCTCCCGCCACTGCCGCAAGGGTGCATAATGGTATAGGGGTGTTTTATCGTCAAAAATAATTGGAAGAATGAGACATGACGAATTAGGAGGGAAAAAATTATTTGGCAAATACCTATTTCACGATTATTAATTAGGGTATGCTGAATTAATCAGAAGGCTATAAAAATCGGGGATTTAACATAATACATTGCCAAAAAAATCCGCAGTTTTAGCAAGGGGTTTAAACTCCTTGTTTAGTGAAAAACTAGGTAAGTAATATGTATTTACATTCTCAAATTCTAACAATAAAAACCATTAAAACTCTTACCTTTTTCCTTTTCCCTACCTTAACGACACCACTTTTTCACTAACCTCTAATTAAAAAACTATAATATTTTATATACTTATTAGATTACAAAAAATAATGCCATCTCTTCTTCTAAAAGTTTAAAATATTTTTTAAGACGATAAAAACATATTCAGTTATCCTCACCCATTATGGCAAACAATAATCAAACTGACATCAAAACTCTTAATATTAAGCGTACCATTTGTATTGGCTTAGGCGGTACTGGTAGAGATATTTTAATGCAGATTCGTCGTTTAATTGTTGATCGCTATGGTAAACTAAGCCAGTTACCCGTAGTTAGTTTCGTGCATATTGACACCGATAAAAATGCCTCTCAAACCACAGGATTAAAAACTGGTGACACCTATCACGGCGAAAATATCTTATTCAAACCAGCAGAAACTGTTACTGCTACCATGAATAAACAGGAAATCGATGATTTAAGTAAAGGTTTAGAAAGACGCAATCCCCATGAAAGACAATCACCATATGATCATATCGGTTCGTGGTTTCCCAAGCAAATATTAAAAGATGTTAAATCCATTGAAAACGGTGCCGGGGCGATTCGCCCTGTAGGCAGACTAGCTTTCTTTCATAATTATAGCAAAATTCAAAATGCCATTGATACTGCGGATAATGCTACAGTTGGTCACGCACAAAAGCTACTCAATAAAAATATTGTAGTCGATTCAGGTACGAATATTATCATTGTCGGTTCGCTATGTGGTGGTACCGGAAGTGGTACATATATTGATATAGCTTATAGTTTAAGAGAGAAATACGGTTATGAAATTGATAGCGAAATAACCGCTTATCTGATTATTGCACCGGAATTATACGGCAATACGGCTAGTGTTAAAGCTAATACCTATGCCGCTTTAAAAGAATTAAATTATTATACCGCTCAAGGCACAACATTTAATGCTGTTTATGATCCTGTCAATTTATTTTCTGTTAACGAAAATCGCCCTCCTTTTGATTTTGTTTATTTAATCGGAAATCGTACTAATAGTGGGCATAAAATAGTTAAAAAAGATAAGTTATCTCAAGTAATTGCTCATAAAATATTCGCTGATTTTGCTGAAGAAATATCCATTAATATTAAAGGCCATCGAGATAATGTTAAAAAATATTTTAGCGTTTATGATGAACATCCTCGCCCCAATGCCCAAAGATATTTAACCTTTGGATTATCAAAAATTTATTTCCCTCGAGATTTAACTATTGCTATCTGTTTAAATAAAGTCCAAATCAAATTACTTAACTTTTGGTTATATGGAGAAGGGCAAAGCCCAGATTCGAGAGAATTGTTAGATAAATTTTTATTAAATTGGCAGTCAAAAAATGAAGATACTAGAAATATTTTTAAAGCTAGATTAGAGGCAATCACCCAAGAAAATGATAAGACGTTTAAACAAATACTAAAAAATTGGCTAAGTAAAAATCAAGGAGAGATTGATAACTGTAAAAATGCCGAAGATAGACAAAGATTTATTGATAAAATGCGTAGTGAGTTAAAAAGTCAATTTAAAAAAGTGCAACCCGGAGAAACGGAAAATATTAGGGGTGCATGGTTAACTCAATTACAAAAAAATAGTCAAAAATTAGAAAAACAATTCAATCAGGATATTATAGACTATTTAGCAATTTTACTTGAGCCTTCTCATCCTCATTTTGCCTTAGATAATAGTCGAGGTTGGCTAGAAGCATTATTAACTAAATTGAATGAATATGCCAGAGAATTAGAAGAAGAGAAACAGAAAGCAACTGCCTTTATTACCGTTGAAAATGTCGATAAAAAATGGCAAGATTCTTGTCAAATATTTGAAGATATTGAAACTGATAAAAAGCGTTTTTTAGGCATCGGTGGCAAATCAAATAATACTAAAAATAAAGAATTTCAAGAGGAAGCCAGTCAAAGTATCCAAGAGGTGAATAAACTAATTCAACGTAACTTTGATTTAACTTTAACCGATGAAGCTCTTAAAATAGCTAATAACTTATTACAATTAGTACAACATTTAAAAATTCAGGCAAGTAATTTTTATAATCTCCTGCAAGATTTAGAAGGATTTTATAACCGTAAAGGAGAAGATTTAAGTCACATTGATGATGATGAAATTAATGGAGAAGCTATTTTTGAAGCTGATGATAATGATCAATATTATCAAACTTTGTTGCCTGATCGAGAAAGAAAAAATTTATTAGTAGAAGTGAGTCATAAAATTAATGAAAGTGCTACTTTACCAACGTCTTTATTGTACTTTTTTACAGCAGAAAGAATCATTGATAATCAAGAATTAAGTAAAACCATTGACGCTAATATAGAGGCAAAATTCGGCGATAAAACTTTTGATTTAACCGAGTCAGTAGTCAATCGTTTTATCCAAAAATATCCTTTTTCTGATGGGCAAACTCGCCTTAAACAAATTATCGATGAAGGAGATGTTTTATTACCTTTAAATAGTAACGCCCCTTACTTTGTTAATGATGCTGATAAAACCAAACAAATTATCGGTTTTAAACAAACTGATGATAGAGAAAATAAACAATTTCGAGACTTAATTACTCAAAGCATTGGCATTAATTCTGATGTAATTATTCCTTTGCAAACGAAAAATGAGATAGTTATTATCAAAGAATTTGCTGGTTTTCCTTTGCGTATTGTTAATGGTTTAAAGGAATTAAGAGAACAGTATGATCGACAAAAACGCCTCTATGATGGTTATAATCTACATAATGATTCTCAAGTTTTCTTTTTAGATATAATTCCTCCAGAAGGGCGAGATATGGAATTATTGCAGGATAATTTTTATACCTGTTTAGCTTTTGGAAAAATCCAAAAAACAAATCATAATAATAACTACTATTTACAATTAGAAGATAAATTTAGAGGTGAATTTTATCAAGTTGAAATTAGTGGTATTTGGGAGGAAAGTTTGGAAACTATTAGTCAAAATGAAACTATCAAAAATTACTTAATAGATAGTGTAAAAAATATCGAGGAAGAAGTAAAAGAAAATCCTCATTTATTCCAAGAAATTTATTATCCCACTCTCATAAATTTTGTCGATGAATTAGAAAAATTAACGGAATATGATATTAATTTTAATCAGAAAAAACTGGTTTTAGGAGAAAAAGCTGATCGAACTTCCTTAGGTAAAGATGGACTATTAAAAAGAATATATGATCGATTTGTAGCAATTGTCAATGATGCACAACAAAGAGAAAATGTCAATCAAAATCCTAAATTATTATCAGGAAATAGTCACAAGAAAAAACAATTATTAACTTCAGAAAATAATGATAATAATAATGGAAAAAGAACTAATAATCAACATAATAATAATGATGTTTTAGAAGCAAATGTAATTTCTGAGCCTTTATATGGTAACTTAACTAAAGTTATAGAAGAAAATGATCAAGAATTTCGCAAGAAATGGGAAGGTATAACAATACTTCAATTAATGCAATGGTATGAAAAAGGAATGTTAGATGACGATGAATTTAAAAAAGCTAAAAAATTTATTAGCGGTTTATAACTATTAATGTTAGCAGTTCGTTTTTATTTTATTTTCTGTAATGCTTAATCGCACTTTTTAAAGCCTTAGTCACCGCAGAAACATTATCAGCCGGATGTTGAGTTTTCATTTCAATGGATACCCAATGCTGATAATTAAGACTCCGTAAAGTTTGGGCAAAAATGAGATGATTAACTTGATTATCTCCCACTTGGCCTAAATAAGGCTCACTCATGTGAAAATGGCATAACTTATCAATAGCATTTGTCAAAGCTGGTTTAATATTTTCCTCACTTAACGTCATACCAGCACTGTCTAAATGCAATCCAAAACCATCACTATTAACCTTTGTGACTAATTCTAAACCTTGTTGACTATTAATCACAAAATTACAGTTGTAGATAGTGGGATTCGGTTCAATGCAGAAAATAACTCCTTTTTTTAAGGCAAATTCTCCTAATTGATAAAAAAAGTCTTGAGCGATTATTTGAGCTTCTTCTACTTTTAAGTTACCAATATTTCTATTTTTAGGAGAGCCAAAAACTAACACTCTCGCCCCTAATTTACTTCCTAAATTCATCATTTCTTTGAGATAATTAAGAGTTGCTTGTCTGGTATTTTGATCATCAAAAATAGTTAGATCATTTCTCCCAAATAAAAGGGCTTGAAGGGAAACAATTTCGATGTTTTTACTATTCCAAAAATTTCGATAAGATTTGATTTCATCATCCGTAGGGCAAAGAGGTTGCTCCCATATTTTTGTCGGGGCTATTTCCACTCCTTTGATGTTTAAATCTTGCATAATATTAGCAATGATTTCTTCTTCTTCTAGTTGCCATGCGATGTTAGAAATTGCAATTTTCATAATCTTAATCAATTGTATAATTAATCTTTAATGATTAATCTATTTTAGAGGAAATAGACTTTAAATTCTTCCCATAAAATAAATTTAACTGTCCAATACTTTCTCTTTTGCCACAAACAAAAATTTTCCCTTTTTTTTCAGGTAGTAATTCTGATGGCATTATTAAAAACTCACTTCCAAAAATATTAAATATCGTTATATCAACTATAGTTATATTTTCATTTAATGTGGCTAAGGCTTTTGGCTCATCTGTTAACCAGGGGGCAAAAGTTTTTAAACCCTCCCGAAAATCACTAACTCTAAGATTCGGTAAATGACTATTTTCCCTGGCATCATCACTAACTAAATTAATATACGAGCCCGAATTATAACTAAAATAAGCACTCTCTAAACCTACAGGGCAAAATAGTTGAGAATTATGTGCGATCGCATTAATTTGTTTAATAAAAATAGGGGCAAAAAAACTAATAATTACTAATGCTAAACTTAATGTTGGTAAAACAAAGTCTTGATTAATCCATAATTTATTTAATGAATTGTCTGATGAATTATGACAAAAAAATAATGGTTTTAACTTAGAATTAAGATAATTATTTTTAAGTATAATATTGTCAATATAACGAACAATAAAAGAATTATATATATATATAAGTAAATACAATCCTATAGCGGATAAAATAGGAAAAATAACAATAGTTGCGGCATAAACTCTTAACCCTCCATCTTGAATAGGTGCAAAGGGAATTGAGGCAAAAACTCCTAAAAAATAAAACAAGATTAAAGAAGATACAGGATTTCTTTTGAAATTTAATAAACTGAATATTAAACCAATAACTCCTAAAAATCTCAAAATTAATTCTAAACTGTTTCTCTCAATAAAAAAAATAGATTTATATTGATTTGTAAAAAAATTAGTCCATTGTTTAATAATACCTTTCACTGAATCGGTAGGATTATTAATGATTGTTTGCCAAAGAATTTGATTTGTTTTCTCACTAAATTCTGCACCTTTTAATTGATTAATTTCCGGATAATCTTGATAAATTTGAGTCCAATTTGTTTCGGTAATCACTCCATAAAACATAATGGCAAAATTACCGTAGGATGAGCTAGTTTCAGGATGTCCAATTATTTTTAATAAAAGAGAATTAAGAATAAAACCGAGTAAGATAACCACAATTCCCCAACCAAAAAATTTTTCTGAAAATAATTTTGAGGTGCGAAAAAGATAACTTCCCCATAGTAAGAGACTTGGCAACACAAAAAACGTGCCAACACGAGCATTCAGGGCAATGGTTAAAATGAAGATACCTAATAAAGTTATATTCATATTCATTTGTCTTGCACCTCTTAATAAAAGGGCAAAACTCAAGATTCCTAGACATAAACCAATATTTTCTGTCATCAAAGAACCGATTAAAGGTCTAATATAAATGAATAAGCAAATAACGGTTAAAATCGCCGCCATTTTTCCGTATATTTCCTTAATTTCTTCACTCAAAAAGAAACAGGCAATGGCAATTAAGACTGTTATTATACCAATGGTAATCTGTAAATTTTGCTCGGTTAATTTTAACAAAAATGACAACCATCCCACAAACATAGGTCTGGAATTGTGAACACTATTTATCATGGTTAATCCTTGTAAAATATTTTTAGTATGCCTGTAATAACTATTGGCATCACTCCAGGGAAATAAACCAGCTAAAAGGAAAGATTCACTTACACCAGTACTCCACAATCTAGCAAGAGGTAAAGCAAATAATGCTAAAGTGGTAGTTAAGTTTAGAGATATTCCTAACCATCCTTTCAAGCTATAACTGAGATATAATAACCCAGCAAAAATGATTAATAACCAAGACACTTCATGTCTAATTAATTCTCCTATATTGTTCGGTAAATCAATCATTAAAATACTGCTATAAACAAGAAAAGGAATTATTAAACTAATGCTAATAATTAGATATTGCTTAATGTTAATATCTTTAATAAATTTATTCATATCTTATATTTTTTATTTTAAATTTTGACTACTTATAAAGTCTTTAATTTCTTCAAGAGTCTGAGATTTGGTAGATAAATATTTAAGATTATTGTGATTAAATAAATCTGCATATTTAGTTTGCATATCATAGTAAGCGGGATTGGTTTCTGGAGTATGATTAAATTTCAATCCAAAGGCTTCTTTTGCTACTTCGGCAACGCTTATAGGTTCAGTGGCAAAGTTAATTAATTCTAAATTATGATCAAGGGCGATCGCAATATCCTGCCAAAGATTAGCTAAATTATAGAATTGAAAAACACTATCTTTGTTAATCCAATCACCGATATTATCATTCATAAAATCATAGATAATATTTTTTTTCAAACCTTTACCAAATAAACCGGGTAAACGAATAATTAAACTATCAAATTTATCTCTAACAAAATTTTCTAATTCAAGACGATGTTTGCCATAAGGTTGTAAAATTTTCTCATCAATAATTGTATCTTCATCTACATTGATGGGATTAGGATAAACGTCAACAGTAGAAATTAAAATTAGTTTATTGGTTGATAATTCTGATAAACAATCCATTAAAAATTTTAGGTTTTCTTTATCTTTAATAGGTTCTTTATTTGCCAACCATTTAACGGCAGGAGTTCCGGCACAAACAACTAAATCATATTTTTTCCCTTTGATAGATTCAATATTTTTAGAGTTATAAAAATCATCAAAATATGTTTGAGAAATCACATTATTTCCTACAAATCCAGTATAACCAATAATAGCTTTTTTCATATTTATTTTTAGTTATTTATTAATTAGTTTTATAATTATTTTTTAAGATTAAATTGATGTAAACAGGCTTTAAATAGAGTTAATAAAACAATTAAATTACCCTTAATAGGCGAAATTTTTGTGGGAGTAGGTCCTTGATTGGGATATGCTCTAGTAACAGGTAATTCTTTTACTTTATAACCTAATTTTACTGATCGAATCGCTAAATAATAGTGTAATTCATAAGCGGAAAAAACATCCCTAAAAGGGGCAACTTTTTCATCGAGTAAAAATTGACGACTATAGCCACGAAAACCATTCGTTGTATCTGTGTATTTAAAACCACTAGCAAGACTAATTAAAGGTGCATGAATCAACCTCACCGCCCAATATCTCGCCCAAGGAGTATTAATGGCTTTTCCTCCAGGTATAAACCTTGAGCCTTGAATATGATCATATCCTTGCTCTAAGGCTTCGACAAACATAGGGATTGCACTAGGGTCATCCTTGTTGTTACCATCAATAGTGATAATTCCCTCATAACCTTCCATTAAAGCATAAGCAAACGCCATACGCATCTGTGTACTTAACTTTCCCCTGTCTTGCTTGGTTAATAATGTTCTTATATGAACATTTTTCAGAAAATCAAGATTCAAAGAATCATCTGTACTACCACCATCGGCAATAATAATATCAATATTTTGGGAAATATCTTGCATTTTTTGTAATTGTTTTTGGATTTTTTCTCCTTCATTAATCACAAAAATACAGACACAATATTTACTTTTTTTTTGAGCAATTTCACTGGTTAAATAATTTGGTAATTGCCAATTATGGAAGTTTAAATCGTTTTGATTATTAGTCATATTTTTCTTATTTTATTAAGGTTTCAATTTCATCATCTGTAAAACCAAATTGTCGAAAAATTCTTAAAACATAGGGAGGAGACAATTCTTTTTTGACTTTGAAATTCACGAACATATAAACGATGATCCCCTTTTCCCTCTCGATAATATTTACATCCTGCCTTTTCTAAAATTTTAATCAGTTCTTTTGGTTTTAAAGAGGGTATATTTTTAGGCATAGACTTTTTTTAATTCATAAATATCTGTTTTTTCTTCTTGTTCTTCTATTGTTAAAAATTCATGCAATTCCTCAATAGCAATAGGTTGAGAATAAACATTTTTTTCTAATTCATAAATAGCAGAAAAAGAAGCGATCGCCTCTAAAAGTTTTTCAACGACTTTTTCGTCAGTTTCTTCTTGTACTACTAAACCATTTTATAAACAAAGTGAAATCCAATATTTTTGACTTTTTCTAATAACTATTGTATAAAAATTCATGATCTTAAATTATAATTTAAAACATTACTATGTTAGCTTAATTTGAAAGTTTTATCTCCTTTGATTCTTGTACAATATTTGGTCTTTCTTCTTGAGAAACTAACACAGAACTTGTTTTTTCTTCTAAGATATAATAAGCTGACCAACCTCTTGATTTACTCAGAATTAAACCAATATATTCGCATAAAATGGCTAATATAACAGATATGAAAAAAAACATCACACTATTTTGTAAAGAAAGTGTCACCCAACCTTCCACAACTTTATCTTTAATCAGATAAACACCAGCAATATAAACCATGTATAAAAGGTTAAAAAAACTAGCACCTAAACTTAAATAACTAGCAAATCGAAGGGGATGGGCGGAGTTAAGAAAAATCAGTCTTAATCCTAAATAAATTGATTCCCATAATCCTCGATTTTTTATTTTTTTATATCTTTTAATGGGTTCATAAATAAAGGTATTGCTTTTATATCCTATATAGTTACTTAAAAGTCTTAGATAACGATATTTATCTTCTACTTGCAATAAGGCATTAATTGCTTGACGGCTTAAAACTCTAAATTCTGTGGCGTTTTTTGTGAGAAGAATTTTGAGAATTTTTGTGCATAACCAGTAAAATAAATTAGCACCTATTTTCATCCATAAAGGCTCATCTTGACGGTTTTTTTTGATTCCTATTAATATATCTGTACCTTGACGACACTTTTCTACTAATTCGGGAATCAGATGGGTGGGATCGGATGCCGGTAATAATACAACTACAAAATCGCCGATGACAGAATCTAACCCTGATGAAATGGCAATTTCTGTGCCGAAGTGTTTGGAAAGGCTAATTACTCTAATACATTCATATTCTTTGAGTAATGATGTAACGATTTCAAAGGTGTTGTCTTCCGAGTCGTCATTAACGATAACTAATTCATAGTTACTATAATTTTGTCGTAATAAGGGGATAACTTCAGCGATAAAGGATTCAATAATTTTACTATCGTTATATACTGGGGCAATTACGGAAATAAAGCATTCGGAAACAGCCATAGAGGATACTTTAATTTAAAAAATCAAGTTGAGCGGGAATATCATACACATTATCAATTTTTCCTCCTAATATACAAGTTAAATTTTGTAATCCTTGATGTTTTTTGAATAAAATCGGGCGACTGTCATCGATTTCACTTTGTGGTAATATGGTTTTCACTTCCCAGAGGGAGTCTCGATATTGAGAGTTTTCTAACAATGGCATATAACGACTGGCATCCCTAATCATATAAGCATAGTTACTTTTTTTTATACTATATTCAAAAATTTTATCTGTATTTTGGCTATAATTTCCCGAGTTTTGCCAGTAACAATGGGGGGTATATCGCACATGAGAAAGACTATGTAAGTGACGGGAGGGGAAAGGCATGATGGAAAAAAATGGTCCACACATGACGGTAATTCCTATATCTTTAATAATATCAGGCACTTCTACTAATGCCATTTCTGTCAATTCGTGTTTTAAGGGAATGGTAGGTAATTCTGATGCGGATAAAATATTATTTATGCCTGAATAGGTACAATTAAATAAATATTTAGTGGTTATTTGTTCCAAATAATTATTTTGTTTTTTTTCTTGATAAAATACTTCAATTAATTCATTATTTTCATTTCTTTTAAGTTTTATTACTTCACTATTTAATCGTAAATTTATCTTTGCTTTTTCTAAGTCAAAATATACTCTTTCCTTGAGTTTAACAGCATCAAAAGCATATTCTTGGGTTAAAAAGACTTCTTCAATTAAACTAGGATTAAATAATTTTTTAATGGTTAAATCGGCTTTTTCAATGGGGGCTTGAATGCGATCGCAGAATAGTTTAAATTGATTAGCATTGACTTTAGAAAAAATTTTACCGATGGCATAGTATTTAACAAAATCACTATCAATACATTCTCGATATTCTTCAACAAAACGGGGAAAACTAATACGAGAACGCAAAGCAGTTAAAATACTTCTAGGGTAGTGATAGCCATTATGAACCCTCGCTTGGTTATTATAAGAGGCACGTTGTAATAAGTCTGATTCCCTTTCAATAATTAAAACTGAGTTAAGATATTGTTTCAGATAGATGGATAACTGACAACCAAAAAAACCGCCTCCAATTACTACCGCATCATATTGAGTTAAATCTGTCATTCTGTTATTTTCATCAATCATCATTAACTACGGGCAACATAAATAATACCCATTAGAATTAAAATCACGCCGATAATTCTATCCAGACTCACGGTTTCCCGTAACCAAATAGCAGACATAAACATAACAAAAACAAATCCCAGAGAAATAAAAGGATAAGCATAGCTAACATCAACCCTTCTTAAAGCGAGTAACCAAAAAAGCAATGCACCAACATGGAGAGAAACTCCTGCTATAATTTGAGGAGTAGAAGCCGCTTTCAGGAAAAAATCTACAATATTACTAATTTGATTGCCAATTCTATTAGTGCCTATTTTAAGCATGATTTGGGCTGTAGATGAACAAATAATACTGAGAATGATCAGGGAAACATTAAATAGATTAAGACTAGACATCTTCATTAAAATTTTTTGTGATACGGTATTAATTCTAGAGTCATAATAGAGTAAATAAGCATTGAGAGCAACAATTGATTGTCCATCTCAAGCGGTAAAGATAAAAGTGTAAAAAGAACCTAAATATAGAAGTAGTAGTTAATTTAGCTGAAAAAAGAAAAGATGATTTAATGCAAGATTTTGTGGCAATTATTACTTCTTTTTGTGCTAGACTTTATTCTGTTAGAAGACCTCTCCTGATCCCCCCCTCTTTTTTCTTTCCCGAGAATGAAAACGCCCTGTTGTTACCCCTTGCGTTGACTCAAATTCTTAACTATTCCCTATTCCCTTTCCCCTTTCTTTCCCAGACAACTTAAATGCTTTCCTAGTTTACTAGATTTGACTTTTATCTTAATTCAATGAATAACTTTCTACAAATATTAAGCTATATAGCTAAGAAAAAACCTGATAAATTAGCTTATATCTTTTTGAAAGATGGTGAAAATCACAAGGAAATAATTACCTATAGAAAATTACGAAATAAATCATTATCTATTGCTTCCCAACTAAAGTCTATCACTATTACTCCATCAAGGGCATTATTAATTTATCCTCAAGGTTTAGATTTTATTGCTGCTTTTTTAGGATGTCTTGAAAGTGGTATTATAGCAGTTCCAGCTTATCCCCCTAAAGGAAATCAAAAAATGTCAAGATTAGAAGCAATTATCCAAGATTGTCAACCAGATTTAATCTTAACTACTAACTCACTTTTAGACAAGGTAAAAGAAAAATTAGCAGATGTTATAAATAACAAAAAAATACAATTTCTTGCTACTGATAATTTAACGAAAATATTACCAATAAATGAAAATGAGACGGGAAAAATAACAGAAGAAACCATCGCATTTTTACAATATACATCGGGATCTACAGGAAATCCGAAAGGAGTTAAAATTACTCATAATAATATTTTACATAATGTAGCTTATATTCAAAAGGCTTTTCAATTGACAGAAGATAGTATTTCTGTGAGTTGGTTGCCGAGTTTTCATGATATGGGTTTAATAGATGGTATTCTTCAACCTCTTTATACTGGTTTTTTAGGGGTGATTATGTCTCCTGAAGCCTTTTTACAAAAGCCGATTCGTTGGTTACAAGCTATTTCTGACTACCGTGCTACTCATAGTGGAGGACCAAATTTCGCTTATGAATTATGTGTTGAAAAGATTACTTATAAGCAACTAGAAAATTTAGATTTAAGTAGTTGGCTAAGTGCTTATAATGGTTCAGAACCGGTTAGACGTAGCACGATCGATAATTTTATCAGTAAATTTACTTCTTGTGGTTTTAAGGCTAATTATTTTTATCCTTGCTATGGCATGGCAGAAGCAACTTTAATGATTTCTGGAGGTGAATTAGAAAAACAAGCGGTTTATTTAGACGTGGATGGGGATAAATTAAGAGAAAATTTAGTCTGCAAAATAGATGAAAATACCAAAAATATCAAGCAATTGGTTGGTTGTGGACATTCATCGCAAGACACAGATATTAAGATAGTTAATCCCATAACTAAAGTTGTTTGTGACGATAATCATATCGGTGAAATATGGGTTTCTGGTAAAAGCATCGCTGAAGGTTATTGGCGAAAACCAGAAATTTCTCATGATACCTTTAAAGCAACATTAGTTAATACAGAATTACCTCATTTTTTGCGGACAGGAGATTTAGGCTTTTTGCGACAAGGTGAATTATTTATTACGGGGAGAGAAAAAGATTTAATTATTATACGAGGGAAAAATCATTATCCTCAAGATATTGAATATACTGTGCAAAACAGTCATCAGGCTTTACGTCGAGATAGTGGTGCTGCTTTTACTATCGAAAAAGATAATCAAGAAAAATTAGTAATTGTTCAAGAAATTAAACGTACTTATGTGAGTAAATTAGATGTTGATGAGGTTGTTTCAGCCATTAAAGAAGCCGTTTCCCTTAAACATGAATTACAAATTGAGGCGATCGCATTGATTAAACCAGCTAGTATTCCGAAAACCTCTAGCGGGAAAATACAACGTTATACTTGTCGTCAAAGTTTTTTAGAAGAAAGTCTTAATTTAGTGGCACAATGGCAACAAAAATCATCATTAAAAGATTCCATGACAGCAAATATTATCATCACGGATAAAGAGACAATTACTACTTGGTTAATCAAAAAATTAGCCACTGTTTTAGCCTTAGAAGAAGAAGATTTAGATACAGAAACTTCTTTTAGTCAATACGGTTTAGATTCATCAGTAGCTTTAACTTTAACAGGAGAATTATCTACATTGTTAAATCTTGAATTAGAAGCAACTTTATTTTGGGAATATACAGATATTGAAGAATTAACTGAGTATTTATGGAAAGAGTTTGAAAATGGGCAAAAATAAATTATTTAATCCTTTTTCCTCTGAATTTCATCAAAATCCTTATGCTACCTATGATAAATTAAGAGAAGAAGATCCTATACATTGGAGTTTTCTTCATGCTTGGGTAATTACTCGTTATGAAGATGTGGATAAAATACTCAAAGATAATCGTTTTCAGGTAGATGATTTACCGATGCGTTTAGAAGGGAAAAATATTTATCTTCAAGGAGGAGATTTATCAACTTTAGCCACAACTATCGATAAATGGTTATTCTTTCAAAAAGTCCCAGATCATACTAGATTAAGAGGATTAGTCAGTAAAGTATTCTCTCCTCATGCTGTGGAAATAATGGAAGAAAAAATCAAGAAAACAGTGAATGAATTGTTAGATAAAGTTATCGATACTGGAAAAATAGATTTAATTAAAGACTTAGCTAGTCCACTTCCTGCTATTACTGTTACTCAAATTTTGGGTTTACCCCTTGAAGATTATGATAACTTAATTCGTTGGTCCTACGATTTATTTTTCGTTTTTGATCAACCGATGTCTTTAGAAGGTTATCAAAGACAAAATGAAATAGCTATAGAAACAAGAAATTACTTATTAGATTTTATGGCGAAAATAGAAAATTCTCCCCAATATGAAGGATTAATAAGTCAATTAATGAAAGCAAAAAATGAACATAATCAATTAACGGAAGATGAAATTTTAGGCTTTTGTATCATGCTTTTAATAGTAGGACAAGAAACTACTAAAAGTTTTATTGGTAATGGAATGTTAGCATTATTACAACAACCCGAAAAATTTGAAGAACTCAAAAATAAACCTCATATTATTAAAGAAGCAGTAGAAGAACTATTACGTTATGACACTCCTGTGCAAGTTATAGCTCGTATCGCACAAGAAGATGTTGTTATCAAAGGTAAAAATATCAAAAAAGGAGATAAAGTAATTTTGTGTTTAGGGGCAGCTAATCGAGATTCAGAAAAATTCTTCCAACCTGATATTCTCAATTTTGAACGTGTTAACTATAATCTTCCTTTTGGTGGTGGTATTCATTTTTGTTTAGGAGTTTTTTTAGCTAGATTACAAGGACAAATAGCCATTAAGATTTTACTAGAAAGATTACCTCATCTACAATTAGCGACAGAAAAATTAGATTGGCGAGAAAGCATTACTTTAAGAGGTTTGAAAAGTTTACCATTAACTTTTTTGTCACCTTAATCCCCTTAACCTCTCTTATACAGCTGTTTTCAGATAGCAATAAACGGGTTAGTTAAGACATTCTCAAAATCTATAGTTGTCATTCCGAGATAACCAGAGGAATCTCAAAACGTCCTAATCAACTCGTTATCACCTGAGTTCGACATAAAATTATCGGTGAAGATGAGACTAGAGGACTAGGGGACTATTCGACTAGGAGAGAATAGACTTAAACATTATTAAAATTCATTTTCGACAATTATTTACTAAACTTAATTCTTTTAGGTGGGTAAAATTTCGTCAACTAAGACTCTTAAACCCTTATTTTTAAAGGTTTCTGACATCTAACTGAGGTATTTAGGAGGGTGGTTTGCTTCCCGTGAAAATTAATTTACTTAAAATCATGAAAATTAATCCAAGATGCCATCGATTAATTTTTTCCTCATATTCCGGTTAAAGTAAATGGTCGTTAATCTTCTAAACTTTTACGAAAAACTAATTTATCATCTTCAAAGGTAACTATCACTTTATCTCCTTGAGCGAAAGTTGTTTCTAAAATTTTAGTTGCCAATGGATTTTCTAATTCCCTTTGTATAGCTCGTTTTAAAGGTCTTGCTCCATAAGTCGGATCGTAACCTACCTCCACTATATAATCTTGTGCCTCTGGGGTTAATTCGATGGTAATATTTTGTTCAGCTAGTAATTTTTCTAAACGAATCAATTGTAAACTGACAATCTCTCGTAACTCCTCTTTCTTCAATCCATGAAAGATGATTAAGTCATCAATGCGGTTCAGAAATTCTGGACGAAAATGCTTATTTAAAGCGACTAAAACTTTATCTCGCATCGCTTCATAATTTTTATGATCCCCTGCTAACTTCAAAATATACTCACCACCAATATTAGAAGTCATGACAATAATAGTATTACGAAAATCCACCATACGCCCTTGACTATCGGTAATTCTGCCATCATCTAACACTTGTAAAAGAATATTAAATACATCTCGATGGGCTTTTTCTACTTCATCAAGTAAAACAACAGAATAAGGGCGACGGCGTATCGCTTCGGATAATTGTCCTCCTTCTTCATAACCCACATAACCCGGAGGGGCACCAATTAACCTTGATACTGCGTGTTTTTCCATATATTCAGACATATCTATTCTTACCATGGCTTCTTCTGAGTCGAATAAAAAAGCGGCTAAAGCTCTTGCTAATTCTGTTTTTCCCACCCCCGTAGGCCCCATAAATAGGAATGAACCGATAGGACGATTGGGATCTTTCATTCCGGCTCTAGCCCTTCTTATAGCGGCAGAAACGATGGCTACAGCTTGATTTTGTCCGATAATTCGATCATGTAAATGGGATTCTAATTCGAGTAATTTTTGGCGCTCGGTTTCTAAAAGACGATTAACGGGAATACCTGTCCATCCGGCCACAATTTCGGCTATATCTGACTCGGTAACATCTTCTCGAAGCATGGCATTTTCCTGAGATTGAATTTCGAGCAGTTTTACTTCTTTACTCTCAATATCATGCTGTAAAGTTTCTAATTTGCCATATTTTAACTGGGCGGCGGTGTTTAAATCATAAGCTCTTTCTGCTTGTTCAACTTGTAATCTTAGCTCTTTTTCTTCTTCTTTCAAAGTGTGAATTTCATCTAGTAATTCTTTTTCAATTAACCATTGAGATGATAATTCTCTTTGTTTTATCTGTAAATCATCAATTTCTGTAGTAATGCGATCAAGATTATCTTGGGCAGATTTATCATTTTTTTCCTCTCCTTGTAATGATAATTGTTCCATTTGCAACTGCATTAAACGTCGATCAAGTATTTCTAATTCTACGGGTTTCGAGGTGATTTCCATTTTCAATTTAGCTGCCGCCTCATCCACTAAATCAATGGCTTTGTCAGGAAGAAAACGCCCCGTAATATAGCGATGAGATAAAGTTGCTGCGGCAATTAATGCTGAATCGGTAATTTTTACCCCGTGATGTACTTCATAACGTTCTTTTAATCCCCTTAGAATCGATATGGTATCTTCAACGCTAGGTT
Source organism: Geminocystis sp. GBBB08 (assembly GCF_016743215.1). Taxonomy (GTDB): domain Bacteria; phylum Cyanobacteriota; class Cyanobacteriia; order Cyanobacteriales; family Cyanobacteriaceae; genus Geminocystis. Next base: position 10,989 of record NZ_VRZC01000024.1, on the reverse strand, counting down.
GTTTGATATACACTTGTTGAAAACGTCTTTCAAGAGCAGGATCTTTTTCGATATGTTTACGATATTCATCAAGGGTACTAGCACCGATACAACGTAATTCTCCCCTTGCTAATAAAGGTTTTAAGAGATTACTCGCATCCATGGCACCTCCTTCCTTTGAACCTGCACCGACAACAGTATGTAACTCATCGATAAAGAGAATTATTTGTCCATCGGAGTTAATAACCTCTTTTAATACTGAGCGTAATCTTTCTTCAAATTGTCCCCTATATTTCGCACCGGCGATCAAACTACCCATATCAAGGGAGATTAATTGACGATTTTTCAATGATTCTGGTACGTCTCCATTAACGATTCTTTGAGCTAGTCCTTCGGCGATCGCTGTTTTACCTACTCCGGGTTCACCAATCAAGACAGGGTTATTTTTGGAGCGTCTTGATAAAACTTGAATAACACGTCTAACCTCATCATCCCGACCGATAACTGGATCGAGTTTACCAGCTTTAGCTTCTTCTGTCAAATCTCGTCCAAATTTAGTTAAAGGAGGCTCTTTTTCAGTGGTTTCTTGAGGTTCGCTAGTTTCGGTGTCTTCTTTCTCAATTTTAGTCTTAAAATCTTTTACTTTGATTTGAAAATCTTGAGCATCAATATTGAAACCTTTAAGAGTTTTTTTGCCAATACGTTGATCTTCAGAAAAGGCAACTAATATATGAGAAATACCAATAAATTCATCTTGCCAACTTTCTCGACAAGTTTCTGCCCTATCTAACATTAAATCTAAACTACGACCTAAGTATAATTGTGACACACTAAACATTCTTGGTTGACGAGTGGCAAATGTCTGTAATTGCTTATTTAAAATAGTTATATCAATATTGGCTTGACTAAAAATTTTTGTGGCGATGGTATTTTCTTCTAATAAAGCTAGTATTAAATGTTCTACTTCTAAATTTTGATTTTTTAACTCACGACAAATATCCTGCGATCGCACTATGGCATCCCAAGCAATTTCAGTAAACTTATTCGGATCAGTTGGCTGCATCTTATATCATTGATAGGTTATCTGAGATCAATTATTACTTAGATTTTGCACCCTTTACAAAAAAACTGTAGAAACACGGATAGAGTAATAAATTGATGAAAAAACGAAGAGAAAATCTTAATAAAGATTCTGCTCTAGTTCTATTATTAGACTACAATTGCGATAGAATTCACACTAACTAAACGGGAGTTGGATAACTAAATTATGTCAACATTAAACTTTGTCATTGGTACGCTAGAGAAAAGTGATACAAAACTGGTTATTAACAACAAAACGTCTTGGAATATTGGAATTTCATTTATTGAAGCATTTATGGTCGTTTTAGGTATTTATACACTGACGGAAAACATCTTTGGAAATGGTTTTTCAAAAGTAGTTGGTGTTGTTTTAATTAGTCTCGGTTTTTTTGTTGCAAGTCGTCCTCATTTAGAAGAATTAATCTTCGATAAAATTAAGCAAGAGATGATTGTTGTTGAACGTCAATGGTTTAGAGTAGTTACACGAAGGTTGCAAATTTCATTTAGTAGTATTATAGGACTCAACGTTAAGGCTGAGTATAGCGAAACAGTTTGGTTACATACTTTTTGGTTAGATTTAGGTGATGGAAATTACTTGGCGATTGGTAAAACTTCCGAGGAGAAAGTACATGAAGTAATTAATGCAATCTCTTCCATTCTGAATTTTGACGAAAGCCAAGTGAGGCAATGGGGTAAAAGCGAAGCCTAATGGATAATAACCTAGTCAATCTCACAAAATTTATCCACTTTTGTCAAAATAATATCACTGGACAAGAAAGAAAAGAAGCCCAAATTTTCCTAGATCGATTTTTTCAGGCTTTTGGTTATAATAGTGCATTAGAAGCAGGTGCAAAATATGAAGAAGCGATAAAAAAAGATAGTCTCAAAAAAAATAGTGGTTTTGCCGATTTAGTCTGGAAGCCTAAGTTATTAATTGAGATGAAAAAACGAGGAGAAGACTTATCTAAACATTATGCCCAAGCCTTTGAATATTGGTCAAGACTTGTACCAGATCGACCTCGCTATGTGATATTATGTAACTTTGATCAATTTTGGATTTTTGATTTTGACTTACAATTAGATGAACCTGTAGATATAGTTAAGATAGAAGACTTATCCCACCGACAATCTGCCTTTAACTTCATGATGAGGAGTGAGGTAAAATCCATCTTCAAAAACAATCAAGTTGAGGTTACCGAAAAAGCCGGAAGACGACTAGGGGAATTATTCCAAATCCTGCAAAATCGCCTCAATTCCGTGCATCAGGCTAGAAGCCTGACAGCTTCTAACACCCTCAAAATTCAACGCTTTATTTTGCAATGCGTCTTAGCAATGTTTGCAGAAGATAGAGGTTTATTGCCCAATAACCTGTTTATCCGTTGTGTAGAAGAATGCCTCGAAGGTGGTAGTAATTACGATATTTTAGGCGGTTTATTCTGTGAAATGAATAATAAGGGAGTTACTCCGGCGGAAAAATATCAAGGAGTAGAATACTTTAACGGCGGTTTATTCGCTACGGTGGAAGCTATAGAGTTTTCAAAAACTGAAATTGAAATACTGGTAACCATGTTGAAGAACAACATGAGTAAAATACGTGTCATTATTTTTTGGTATAATTTTTGAAGGCACAGTCAACGCCAAAGAGAGACATAGTTACGGAATGCACTACACATCGGAGGCGGATATTATGAAAATTGTGCGCCCAACTATTAGTAAGTATTGGGAAGAATTAATCGACAGTGCAAATACTCTCAAAGAATTAACTAATTTGCAACTTAAATTACAGGAATATAAAGTATTAGATCCTGCCTGTGGTAGTGGTAATTTTCTCTATATTGCCTATCAAGAATTAAAGAGAATTGAGCAATTATTGTTAGACAAAATTAAGAGTAAAAATAAGGGTAAAAATCAACAAATTAATATCAGTTTTGTGACTCCAAATCAGTTTTATGGCATGGATGTTAACCCCTTTGCAGTAGAGTTAGCAAAAGTTACCTTAATGATAGCTAGAAAAGTGGCGATCGACAAGTTTAATTTAAGCGAACCGGCGTTACCATTAGATAGTTTAGATGAGAATATTATTTGTACCGATGCTTTATTTACAGAATGGATAAAAGCCGATGCAATTATTGGAAACCCACCCTTTTTAGGAGGAAAACACATGAGATTAAATTTAGGGGATGATTATGTAGAGAAAATATTTACTCAATTTAAAGATGTGAAAGATTCTGTTGACTTTTGCAGTTATTGGTTTAGAATTGCTCACGATAATTTAGAAAAAAATGATAGAGTAGGATTAGTAGCTACTAATTCTATTTCTCAAGGAAAAAGTCGCAAAGCATCCCTAGATTATATTATGCAAAATAAAGGCTATATTCATGAGGCAATTTCTACTCAAGAATGGTCTGGAGAGGCAGCGGTTCATGTTAGCATTGTTAACTGGTGTAAAACTATTCCTGATAGGTATATCTTAGATAATCATTCGGTAAAAAGCATTAATTCTTCTCTCACTTCGGAAATAGATGTGACTATTGCTCAAAAATTAAAAATGAATAAAAATCTTTGTTTTCAAGGAGTTTTACCGGTAGGAAAAGGATTTATTATTACCGAAAAACAAGCCCAAGAATTTATTGATAAAGATAGTAAAAATAAAGAAGTAATTAAACTATTTTCCATGGGAGATAATTTAGCTAGTAATCCTCATGGAAAACCAGATAGATGGATTATTGACTTTAATGATTTTAGTCTTGAATCTGCTAGTGATTATAAGTTACCTTTTCAATATATTCAAGAAAATGTTAAGCCAGAAAGGTTGAATAATAGAGCAAAAAGAGCGAGAGAAATTTGGTGGCAATTATTCGCACCTCGCCCTAATTTAAGAGAAGCAATTAAAAATTTATCAATTTGTTTTGCTGTGCCGAGAGTATCTAAATGGTTTATATTTATTCCTTTTAAAACTGAATGGTTAGCTGGTGATTTAAACTGCATTGTTGCCTCTGATGATTTTTATATTTTAGGTATTTTAACCTCAAAAATTCATCGAATTTGGGTAAAAGCTCAAAGTTCAACTTTAGGAGAAACTTTACGTTATACTAATACAACTTGTTTTGAAACTTTCCCTTTTCCAACTCTTTTCCCCGCCTCCAATTCTGGAGGAGTAATAGGTAACAAGGAGTTTAAACCCTTTGCCATTATTGAGGATTTAGAGGGATCAAAAATTGTGCAACAAATAAGAGATAAAATGACAGAATTACACAATTATAGAACTGAACAAATGGAGACAAAACAATGGGGAATTACCCAGTTATATAATGCTTTTTTTCACGAGCCTAGTGGTAAATTATATCAACTTCATCAACAGTTAGATAAGCTAGTAATCAAAGCCTATAATTTTGATGAAAATGAGGATATATTAGAGCAATTATTAAACTTAAATAATGCTATTTCTGAAACAGAAAATTAAAATTTTTACACTGGTATTTCCTTTGTTCAGTAATTCGTATTATTTACAAAGAATTAATTATTCGTTTAATTCCAAGAAAAATAGCAGCTCAAGAATTAACAAAAAACTTTGTTTTAATATTTTTATTTTCCCATGATACAACCACTAATTATTAATTTGATCACAATCTGTGCTTTATCTTTAGAAATTATTAGCTCGATTCCTACTAAAGCTAAGGCTTTAACTTTAGCATATGATGAAACTACTTGCAATGTTTCAGATGTAAGTAATTCGATCGCCTGTGAGGGTGCATATAAAATTGAAAATATGAATGAGAATCAAGATAGTTTATTTATCTTTAACTTGAAGTGGAATAAATTAGCTTTTAGTGACTTAATTGTTACAAAAAATATTACTGGCGTTAGAGGAAACTGGTATTTAACACAAATAAACCCAGCTAAATTTCATTATATGTTAGTAATTACAGCAAATAATTTTTTTAGTGCCTATTTATTAAGTGATACTGATTTATTAGACAATGCCATAGGGGGGATATGGAATAGTTGTGGGCTTCAAAAACTAGATGAATGCTTACACATGGGCAATAAATTACAACCCTCTGATTTTATTATTTATACTTCACCAAAAAAATGATTGTTAACAATCTTATGATAATGCTTCCTTCTTGGTTAATAATTGGTGCGATCGCCTTTTTGGTAAGTTTATTAATTAATCGTATTCCTACCGATGATTTACGATGGTTTTTTCGGTTACGCCGCCCAGATTGGCTAACTTTTGAATTTGCTATTCCCTTTATTTGGATTTTTATTTTTGTCTCCCTAATTTTATCTGCCAGTATCATTTGGGATACAGATATTAATATTATTAAAAAAGCTATTTTAATGACTTTGTATTTAGGTTTAGAAGTAGCTATTTTAGCTTATACAAGAGTTATGTGTGCAATGCGTAGTTTGATGATAGGAGTCTTAATCGGAGGCGGTGGATTTTTACTAGGTTTATTCTTAGCTGTGCTAGTATTTTTTACCAATAAATCAGCATTATATTTATTAATCCCTTATCTTTTATGGAGTCCTATTGGTACTTATGTTACTTGGGCAATGATACCTTTAAATCGTGATTTTATCTAGTCTTAAAAATTTTAATAATTAAATTATTTTACTATTATTTTATAGAAAGTTTAATAATATTTAAAGTAAATTTTATCTTCTAATTAATTGTTAATTATCAGTTTTGCATAGTCTATTGCTATTATGCGCTAAAATAAGTATAATTGCCTTTTAAAATGTCTTCACACCCATGAACTCTAATCTCGATTTTCTCAATCATCTTAACCTCTGTCAACGTCAATCCGTAGAACATTTTTGCGGACCTTTATTAGTGGTAGCTGGTGCTGGTTCAGGAAAAACAAGGGCTTTAACCTATCGTATTGCTAATTTAATTTTAACCTATAAAATCGCTCCAGAGAATATTTTAGCCGTTACTTTTACGAATAAAGCTGCACGAGAAATGAAGGAAAGAATTGAAACTATTTTTGCTCAAAAAATTGCAGAAGAAAAACATGGGCAAAGATTTGATTTATTATCAGAATTAGAGCAGAAAAAAATAAAATCTAAAGTTTATCGCAATACTATTAAACCTCTTTGGGTGGGAACTTTTCATAGTTTATGTGTAAGAATTTTACGCTATGATATAAATAAATATCAGGATGAAAAAGGACGAGTTTGGCAACGAAATTTTACTATATTAGATGAGTCAGATGTTCAAAGTTTATTTAAGCAAATTATTACTAAAAAGCTGAATCTTGATGATAAAAAATTTGAGCCACGAAAAATGCGTTATGCTGTGAGTAATATAAAAAATTTGGGTATTTCTCCTCAAAAATATGCCCAACAAAATCAAGATTATAAAGGCAGGGTTATCGCTGAAATTTATGAAGAGTATCAAAGTCAATTAGCCGCTAACAATGCCTTAGATTTTGATGATTTATTATTAATTCCCGTGCGAATTTTTCAACAAAATGAATCAGTTTTAGGTTATTGGCATCAACAATTTAAACATATTTTAGTGGACGAATATCAAGATACTAACCAAATTCAATACGAATTAATTAGACTTTTATCAACTAATAATGAACCGAATAAACAAGAATGGAATTGGGAAAATAGATCAGTTTTTGTCGTAGGTGATGCAGATCAATCTATCTATTCTTTTCGCATGGCAGATTTTACTATTTTGTTGAATTTTCAAGAAGATTTCGGAGACAATTTACCCGATGATAAAACTCAAACAATGGTGAAATTAGAAGAAAATTATCGCTCCCGAGAAAATATATTACAAGTTGCTAATCATTTAATTGAAAAGAATACTCAACGCATTGATAAAATATTAAAAGCAACTCGTGGTGAAGGAGAAACAATATATACTTATCGGGCAGATAATGAAAGAGAAGAAGCAGGTTTTGTTTGTCGAAAAATCATGCAATTAGTAGAAGAAAATCCTGAATTAAATTGGGGTGACTTTGCTATTTTATATCGTATAAATGCCCAATCTCGTGCTTTTGAAGATGAGTTAATTAATAAAAATATTCCTTATAATATTGTTGGAGGTTTAAAGTTTTATGAACGAAAAGAAATTAAAGATGCCTTAGCCTATTTACGCTTAATAATTAACCCCGCTGATACTGTTAGTTTATTGAGGGTAATTAATACTCCCCGTCGAGGTATTGGTAAAACTACTATTGATAATTTATTAACTGCTTCTCAAGAATTAAATATTCCTTTATGGGAAATTATTAATGATGAAACTTCAGTTAATACTATTGCAGGAAAAGCCGCTAAAAAAGTTAACCAATTTGCTCAAATGATTTCCGATTGTCAAAGTAACATTAAAGAAAAATCAGCGGCTGAAATTTTAAATCAAATTCTCAATACGTCTGGTTATTTAGAAGACTTAAAACAACAAAGCACAGATGAAGCGGAAAATCGGGAAGAAAATCTCAATGAGTTGCTAAATGCTATGCTTCAGTTTCAAGAAGATAATGAAGATTCAAGTTTAGAAAGTTTCTTGAGTAGTGCCGCTTTAGCCTCAGATTTAGATAACCTTAAAGAAGGAGAAAAGGCAGTTTCGTTAATGACTTTACACTCAGCCAAAGGTTTAGAATTTCCCGTAGTTTTTTTGGTAGGTTTTGAACAAGGTTTATTACCCCATAATCGTAGTTTACGAGATCCCATGGATTTAGAGGAAGAAAGACGTTTATGCTATGTTGGTATCACAAGAGCAAAAGAACAATTATTCATCACCTACGCCAGAGAAAGATATTCTTGGGGAAATGTCGATTATTGTACACCTTCTCAGTTTTTGGAAGAATTACCCCAAGATTTAATTACCAGTAATTTACGCTCTCGTCAATCGATTTCTAAAAAAGCAAAAGAAGAGTCAGAATCACCCTCTCAATCCCATGATTGGAAAGAAGGAGATCAATTACATCATCCCACTTTTGGGGCAGGAATTGTTACTCATTTGTTAGGATTAGGAAAAAAGAATACTTTAGTTGTTCAATTTGAAGTTGGCAGAAAAATTATTAATCCTAACCATACAAAATTAGAAAAAATTTAAACTTCATCGATTTTTGACACTCACAAATTTTGTTGGGTTTCACTGATTCAACCGGTTTTATAGCAATCCTAAATCATTCGTGAAGAATTAAAGATTAAAGTTTTTTCTGTTTGTTGAGACAAAAATTACTACTAAAATTAAACTATCTTATCTGAGAATTATTGTAATTATTTATGAAACAGAAAACTTTTTCCAAACCCGTCAAAAAGAAAGAAATTAACTCTCCTCATCAACAAACAAAATTTATCGCTTCAGAAAGTTACACAGAAAACGATTCACCAGATTTAATTTATGGTTGTCATCCTGTGTTAGCGGCACTAGAAAATAATCATCAATTAAACCGTCTTTATCTTATCGGTAAATTACTTTCTGATCCCCGTTTTGAAAAATTATTACCCCAAGTTAAAGCTAATGGGACAGTTATTGATGTAGTTGACAATAATCGTCTTAATCAAATTACTAATTTTGCCAATCATCAAGGGGTTGTTGCTACTGTAGCTCCTTATGAATATTTAGAGTTATCTGAATTAATCACTCAAGCTAAAGCCAACAGTAATAATCCAGTAATCATTATAGCAGACGGGATCAATGATCCCCATAATTTAGGGGCAATTATTCGTACGGCAGAGGCTTTAGGTATGCAAGGATTAATTATACCTCAACGTAGATCTGTAGGAGTTACTTCCACAGTCAAAAAAGTTGCTGCTGGAGCATTAGAATATTTCTCCGTAGCTAGAGTCGTTAATTTACAAAATGCGATGGCAGAATTAAAAGAAGCAGGTTTTTGGATTTATGGCACAGTAGCGACAGAGGGTAATGTTTTACACAAAATAAAGTTAGAAGGTGCGATAGGATTAGTGATAGGTTCAGAGGAAAAAGGAATTAGTCAATCAACGGCCAAATCCTGTGACTTCTTGGTATCAATTCCTCTCACAGGAAAAACTCCTAGTCTTAATGCTTCAGTAGCTACGGCAATTTGTCTTTATGAAGTATTTCGTCAGCAATTAATAGCACAATCTGAATAAAAAATATTGGGTAAATCTCCTCTTGTCAATTTATATGATCAAAAACTAGAGTAAGAATAAATAAATATCAAGAGGTAAAAAATATTACATCATTAGATTTCATTTAATAGAATCATAAGCTATCATTCAAAAAAAAAGAAATAATCAAATTGTAGGAAAATCACATGAAAGAATTATTAATTAGAATTTTAGATTTATTTGGACTTGCTTGTTGGTTAGAAATTACCACAGAAAACCCTAGATGTACTTACTATTTTGGGCCTTTTCTAACCCCAAAAGAAGCTCTACAAGAGCAACATGGCTATATTGAAGATTTAACAGAAGAAGGTGCTAAAAGTATTGTTGTGAGGATGAGGCGGTGTAAACCCAGAATTTTAACTATTTTTGATGAGTTAGGGGAGTCTAAAAGTTTTTTAGGAATTTTAAATATCTCTACTCAAGTATCTTAAAAGTGTCAAAAGAGTTACATCTGTTATATTTCTCGTTAAACACAAACACCCATAGAAATTAACAGGTGAGTGTCAAAGCCGATTAAACTTGTTTTTTTACTTCTTTAAGATTCCGAATATCTCCTTGATAGCCAAAGGCATTTAAAATCCTTGCGGCTTCATCATAAGTGACGGGTTTTTGCGGTTGAAAAAGGGTTATATAACTAAATCCTCGTCTAACATTAGAATCTTCCCCGTTTTGCCAATCTATATATAATTGTCGCCATGCTTGGGGTTTAATTTTGGCTGCATCTTGAAAACCCCATGTTTCTTTAATGGTATCAAGAGTGGCGTTAGGTAATTTTTGCCGAAAATCTAAAGGCACTTTCCAAGAAATTAAATCTTCTCTGGTTAAGGGTTTATCAGGTTGAAATGTTATCGCATTGTTATCTTGAGTTAATGAAGATGGAATTAAACCTGCTTCAGCTAAACCTTGAATAATAGGAAAATCAGGATCATTTTCGGGAATATCAGTGAAAATTGGCTTACTCTCTGGATTGGCAAGACGAATTAACTTACTATTGACATCAGCGTAGATAAGATTATTAATTTTAACTAACCAACGGGCATATTCTCGGCGGGTAATAATTTGATGAGGTTTTAATTTTTCAGTGGTGGAACTAATTTCTAATCTTACTAATTCATCAAGGTTGGAAGAAGATTCATTAATATTAATTGTTGTCGAAGGTAGAGGATTTGTATTTTCAGGATTTAAAGGAGTTGTCGAAATAATATTTTTGTCAGTAGTCTCATAAGTGAGAGTAAATTCTGTTTGCCCATTACTAGGGATGAGAGAAAGTTTTAAAGATTGATTTTGATCAGGTTTTGAAGCTATAATTAAGTTCTCTTCAGACTGGGAAATTGTCCATTTTTTAGCAGTCAATTCTTGCTTATAATATTCTGTAATTAAGTTTAAAGGATCATCAGATGTCCAAATCGTTTGTTTCCCATCTACTGTAATTAATTTTGCTTGGCTATAAATTGGTATATCGGAAGGAAAATCGTCAGGTAACTTTACTGAATTCTTCTCCGTATCAGGAATCTTAACAGGATTTTGTGTTTGAGCATTAATATTAGTGGAAGAATTTGTATCGGATTTTAGTTGAGGATTCGGTGCAAAACGAGATTCTAAGGCTTGATTACCACTACAACCAGTAAGCAAAACTATTAAAACTGAAAATAAAATATAGCGAAATAAAATCATCTAAATTTGTTTGAAATTATGATATTTTCATCTTAACAATTTTTATAATGTCTAAATTTTGTGTTCTTAGCTTGTAAAAAAGAAAAAAGTTTAATTGGTTGTCATATTTGACTAAATTATGTTATTATGTAATAG
>NZ_VRZC01000249.1 GCF_016743215.1 Geminocystis sp. GBBB08 | reverse complement strand
AGGGAGTAGGCACTGCTTCGCTCATATTATTATTATTTCCTGTTTCTTAATTTTATTTCTTACAATAATTTATGATAACAAAAAAAGATCATTTAATCATCTTTTTGAAACTTTTTTTTTCAAGATTATTATTAATTTACCATGCTAAGTTCACTTTTTATCTGCATAGCTCTTCAAAAAAATAGTTAACCATTGTTATTTTTTAGCACCAAGACTTAATTAATAGTATAAAAATAAAATAAGTAAGTAATATAATTTTACAATTTTTCAGGAAAATGCTCTTGTCAGTTCTAAATTAACAGACGACAATAAAAATAAGTTAATTAATAATTTAGCCTATTAAAATGAAAGTTACTTTTAAAATTCTTCGTCAAAAACTGAATTTCACTCCAAAATTTCAAAGTTACACTTTAGATGTTAACCCTAGCAATACAATTTTAGAATGTTTAAATAAAATAAAATGGGAATTAGATGGAAGTTTGACCTATCGTAAAAATTGCCGCAATACTATCTGTGGTAGTTGTACCATGAGAATTAACGGTCGTTCCGCTTTAGCTTGTAAAGAAAATATTGCTAGTGAGTTAAAAAATATTGATCCCCCCCTAGGGGAAAATCCCCCCGAAATGATCATTTCTCCTCTTAATAATTTGCCTGTTATTAAAGATTTAGTTGTGGATATGACTAATTTTTGGCAAGATTTAGAAACTATTGAACCTTATATAAGTACTAGCAGTAGAAATATTCCAGAAAAAGAGTTTTTACAAACCCCAGATCAACGAAAATTATTAGAACAAACCGGTAATTGTATCATGTGTGGTGCTTGTTATTCTGATTGTAATGCTAAGGAAGTAAATCCTCTTTTTGTTGGTCCTCATGCCTTGGCAAAAAGTTATCGTTTGGTGGCAGATTCTCGTGATGATGACAGAGAAAATAGGCTAGAAAAATATGATGATCAAGATAGTGGTGTTTGGGGTTGTACTCGTTGTTATTTATGTAATGAAGTTTGTCCGATGGATGTTGCACCACTAGATCAAATTAGTAAAATAAAAGGAGCAATTTTAGCAAAAAAAGATCTTAATTCCAGTCGCCCTATTCGTCATCGAAAAGTTTTAATTGATTTAGTCAAACAGGATGGCTGGATTGATGAGCGTAAATTTGGGGTTATGGTAGTGGGTAATTATTTTCGTGATGTTCAAGGTTTATTAAGTATCGCACCTTTGGGATTCCGTTTATTATCTTCAGGTAAATTTCCTTTTCATTTTCAACCTTCCCAAGGCGTGAAAGAAGTGCGGTCGCTCATTTCTGCGGTACAAAAAGATCATTCTGTGTTAAATAATATAGTTGTAGAATAAAAAAAAATCTTTCTGTGAGCAGTATATTGTAATATAAAATTAATTGTATATAGGCAATGGGTTTAAATCCATTGTTGTCAATGAGTTGGGAAAAATAAAATCCACAATTAATTCTACTTACTGATATTATCAATTTTTCCTGAAAAGTTTTTTCAGATATTTGATCATAAATAAATTTTAGTTGCCATCAAAATAAAATACAATACAATTAAGAGTTAAAAGATCATCAAGACAACTTTTCTAGGAATTTTTATTTTGACTACTACAGAATTAATCTTTTTAATTGGCATTTTTTTGTTTACTAGTATTATTGGTGTCGTTACGGGGAGTAACTCATTAATTACAGTTCCTGCTATGCTAGAGTTTAATTTTGAACCAGCAAATGCGATCGCCACAAATATGTTTGCGTTAATATTTATGAGTATTGGCGGTACAATTCCTTTTTTAAAAGGAGATTTATTAAACCGAAAAGACTTACCCTTACTCTCAGTTTTAACGGTTATTGGCTCAATTTTAGGAGCATTATTGGTAATAGTTATACCCTCAAAAACCATGCCTTTACTCATTTCTATTTCAATGATTGCAGTGCTAATATTTTCTGTCACCAATAGAGATAAAGGGGTAGAAAAGATTGAAAAACCTTCCCCATGGGCGGAAAAAATTGGTTATGCTTTAACTTTTGGGTTGGGTATTTATGGCGGATTTTTTAGTGGGGGTTATGTTACAACTCTTACGGCTGCGTTTGTTGCTTTTTTAAACATGACATTTGTAGAAGCAGTGGCAGTAACAAAAGTATTAAATATTTTTTCTTCTTTAATTGCAACATTAATTTTTGCAACTCAAGGATTAGTTGACTATAAATTAGGCATAATTTTAGGAATAACGATGTTTTTTGGGGCGATGATAGGGGCAAAATTTGCCTTAAAAATGAGTAATCTATGGTTAAGAAGAATTTTCATTGTTACTGTAATTATTCTTGCCGGCAGAAATATACTACAGTGGTTAACTTAAAAGGTTTTAGCTTTCAACTACTCATTACTAATTATCTTCATTTTTAGAGTATTAACCCTTCTAAGATTAGTTGTGACATTTTTTCTGTATTTTCTGAGGCTGATTTTTCCAAAACATCTTTAAATTCTGGATACTCATTTTTAATATAATTAAATTGTTCTTTACTTAAAATAAAAATTTCACAATAAGTTAAAGTTTTGACAGATGCGGTTAGTTTTTCCTTAAAAATTAAAGATATATGCCCAAAATATTCTCCGGTTTCTAATATACATTGAAAGTGAGATTCCTGTTCTGATAAAATTTCAAGTTTACCCAAGGAAATAAAATAAATTGCTTCTCCTAAATCACCTTCTCTTACGACATAACTATTCGGTGGGTATGTTTGGAATTTTAGGGCGATAAGTAACACATTTCTTAAACGTGGAGAACAATATTGAAATAATATTACTTTTTCCAATAAATCCCCTGTAATATGTTGAAGAATATCTAAATGAAAATGTAGAGGCAAATCATCAAAAAAATTTTTTTCTGGTAAACCTCGATGACGCTCCCATAGATAATCATAATAGTTTCTTAGTTGAAAAATCAATGGTTTTGGAACATGATGATATGCTAAAAACTGTGTTAAAGCCTCAATTTTATTTTTATGGGTAATTTTAGCGGAATCAAGATTACTAAAAAGAGAAGCAATATTACCGATAATAAAAGCGTAAGTAGAAGCTCCGACAATCATAATAATAGTTGTGGCTAAATATTCAATATCTCGATGAGGAGTAATATCACCGTAGCCAATAGTAGTCATAGTTGTTACTGCCCAATAAAGGGAATGAATATATTGTCGGGAAACAGAAGCATTCTCAATTTTTAAAATGACAACCCAAGAATCAGGAGGAAAATTATCAATAAAGGCTAAAAAAAACCAAATACAAGCAATCCAATGGGTAAGAATAATAACTATAATAAATAATTTACTAATCCTTATATAACCTGGATTAATATGACTATAACTTTCCCAACGATGAAAAATCAACACGAGTCTGACAATTCTTAAAAGACGGAAAATTCTTAAAATTAAAAATAAAGGTATTTTATCGATAGTTATTTCTCCTAAAGATAAGAATAAACCATCAAAAGGAATATTAGCCAATATATCAACAATAAAAAACGTTTTTAAATAATGATTTTTAGTTTGTTTAATTTTCGTAATTTCTTCGCCATTAGAACGATAAGAAGTAAAAAAATTTAAAAATATATCT
>NZ_VRZC01000248.1 GCF_016743215.1 Geminocystis sp. GBBB08 | reverse complement strand
CTAAAAATAGTAGCTAAAATTTCACCATCACTGTTTAAATAATCAAAGATCCGTTTATACTTAAGAATCAACAAAAACTATTTAACAAAAGTTAATAAAATGCGTAAGTATCAACTAATCGGTAATAAAGAATTGGTTATAGCTGATGAAACTTCCGAACCAATACTAAATTCAGGGGAGAGATACAATTTTCTGGGAAGAAATCATTCTCCTAAAAAGGAAAAACGTAATTTAGCATGGAAAGTTGCACCAGATTTATTTGCTAGTTTTAAATATGCTTGGCAAGGGGTAAAGTATGCTTTTGCTACTCAGCGCAATTTTAGAATTCATACTGTTATGGCTTCAGTGGCTATCAGTCTTGGTTTTTATCTAGGTGCTACCACCATAGAAATGGCAATTATTTCTTTAACTTGTACAATTGTAATGGTTTTAGAATTACTCAATACGGCGATCGAATCCGTAGTAGATTTAACCGTGAAACAAAATTATCATGAATTAGCCAAAATAGCCAAAGATTGTGCCGCTGGTGCAGGATTAATTTCTGCCATTGCCTCCGTTTTAGTGGCTGGTTTTATTTTGTTACCTCATGCGATAGACTTAATAATCTCAATCTAAAATTGATCAGAGGAGAAAACAGATTGATTCTGGTTATCGACAATTACGACAGTTTTACATATAATCTCGTTCAATACTTAGGAGAATTGAGTGCCAAATTTTCTGTTGCTGAGGAAATCAAAGTATATCGCAATGATCAAATCACAGTAACTGATATTATTAATCTTCGTCCTGATGTTATCGTTATTTCACCCGGACCTGGAAACCCTGATTCTGCGGGAATTTGTTTAGAATTAGTCCAAAAATTAGGTCAAAATTATCCCATACTAGGAGTGTGTTTAGGACATCAAACTATCGGTCAAGCCTATGGGGGAAAAGTCGTTTCTGCACCGAGTTTAATGCACGGTAAAACATCTTTCATTAATCATAATAATATAGGAATATTTAAAGACATCAAAAATCCCTTTGCGGCTACAAGGTATCATAGTTTAGTTATTGATCAAAATACCATTCCCCCAGTTTTAGAAATTACCGCTTGGACAGATGATGGAATTATAATGGGTGTCAAGCATAAAGAATATCCGTGGGTGGAGGGGGTACAGTTTCATCCTGAGAGCATCTTAACGGATTCTGGATTACAATTATTGCGTAATTTCCTTCAATTTATTACTGAAAATAATTAAATTAGGTAATAGTAAAGAAGCATTTTTTTAATCGTGTTTGATCTTGGCAACTATTCTAAATTCTATTAATAATATGATTAATCGTCGTGACTGGATTCGTTTAACGGGTTATGGAATATTAACTACTTTTTTAACTACTAAATATTCTCATTCCCAAAAAGCAATGGCACAAAATACATCATCTCAAGGTGTTACCATTGATTGGTTAGGACATAGTGCTTTTGTTTTTGCTAATAGTCAAGCTAAAGTGTTAGTAAATCCTTTTACTCCTTTAGGTTGTACTGCTAAATATCCAGCTCCGAAACCTGAAGTAGATTTAGTCATGATTAGTAGTCGTTTATTGGATGAAGGATCAGCTATCGGTTTACCGAATAATCCTCAATTAATGGTTGAACCGGGAGTTTATAAGGTTAAAAATATTGAGTTTCAGGGAATTAAAACTTTTCATGATCGAGAAAATGGTAGAAGATTTGGAGATAACATTGTGTGGAAATGGATTCAAGGGGGAGTAAATATTTTACATTTAGGGGGTATCGCTTCACCGATTGATATTGAACAAAAAATCTTAATGGGAACTCCTGATGTAGCATTAATACCTGTTGGTGGTGGTCCAAAAGCCTATAATGCAGAAGAAGCTATCAAAGCGATTAAAGTTCTCAATCCCAAAATTATGATCCCTACCCAATATTTAACCAACGCCACAGAAGCAGGTAAATGTACTTTAGAAGGAGTACAAAAATTTGTGGATTTAGCAAAGGAGGCACAAATGGATGTAAGAATTATTCAAGGTAATCGTGTCACTATTAAACCTCAAGATTTACCCACAAAAGGTACATTAATTAGGGTTTTTGATGGTCAAAATTTAATTAAAAATTAGGAGTTAGGAATTAGCAAGGGGTTTAAACTCCTTGTTAGGAATTAGAAGACTATAAGCAATTTACCAATTAATTATTAACTGTTAGGAATGATGAATAATTTTCGGTTTTGGCATAGGATACAACCTTATTTATTTTTACTTCCAGGGTTGATAGTTTTATCTATTATCGTTTTTTTTCCAGCAATACAAGCCTTTTCCCTGAGCTTTACTCGTTTTGAATATGACTTAACCCAAGCTCCTCAATGGGTAGGATGGGCAAATTTTGAACGGTTATCCCAAGATAAGCTATTTCGTCAAACAATCATAAATACTCTTTTATATTTAGTGGGAGTTGTACCTCCTTTAGTTATTTTATCGTTATTTTTAGCTATTTTAGTCAATCAAAAAATCAAAGCTATTAACTGGTTTCGGACAGCTTATTATACGCCTGTAGTTATTTCTATGGTAGTAGCAGGAATAGCATGGAAGGCGATTTACTGGTCAAATGGCATTTTAAACCAATTTTGGTTTAGTCTCGGTTTTAAGCAAGGTATTCCTTGGCTAACGAGTCCTGATTGGGCGATCTGGAGTGTGATGATAGTCACGATCTGGAAAGGGTTAGGATATTACATGGTTATTTATTTGGCAGGATTGCAAGGTATTTCACCAGAGTTGTATGAAGCAGCCACCATTGACGGCTCTGATGGTTGGCGGAAACACTGGGATATTACTATTCCCTTAATGAAACCTTATATCTTTCTTGTTGCCGTTATTTCGGCTTTAAGTGCCACAAAAGTATTTGAGGAAATTTATCTTTTAACTCAAGGTGGCCCTCGTAATGCTACGAAAACTGTTGTTTTTTATCTTTATGAGAAGGCTTTTAAGGAATTTGATATTAATTACGCCTCTACTATGGGTTTAGTATTGTTTATGTTTATTCTTATCCTTTCGATCGCCAATTTATTTTTATCTCGCCGGGTATAAATTATTTTAGATTTTATAGATTCAAGCCAAACTACCTGATTAATTTTGATTTAGTTTCACAAAATATTTTCTTAAAGAATCTTGCCAATAAGATGGGAAAAAATCTAAGTCTTCACTAATTTTATGAGTATTTAACACAGAATAAGCTGGGCGTTTTGCCGGTGTAGGATATTCTGAGGTAACAATAGGTAAAACTTCTTTTATGATTAAATCATAACCTAATTTTTGGGCTTGGTGAAAAATATTGATAGCAAAATCGTACCAGCTACAGACACCTAAATTAGTAAAATGATAAAGTTTGTTAGTATTTTTTTCTTCAGAAAATTGAGTAATTATTTTATTAATAACTATAGCTATATCTTCAGCATAAGTGGGACAACCAATTTGATCTATTACTACTTTTATTTGTTCTCTTTCTTTACCTAATCTCAACATAGTTTTCACAAAATTTCCTTTACCATAAATACCATAAACCCAGGCAGTTCTAATAATAATATAATTATCAGTATTTTCTATGAAATTTTTTTCTCCTTTTAATTTACTTTTACCATAAACACCTAAAGGTTTAGTTAA
>NZ_VRZC01000247.1 GCF_016743215.1 Geminocystis sp. GBBB08 | reverse complement strand
AATGAAACAAAACGGGAAAAATCAATTTTAGGAGTTTTAAAATCAATTCTGATTACTTTTCCCTCTTCCCTCTTCCCTTTTCCCTATCCTCATCGAGAATTGATGATAGAGATGCAAGATCTAAGTTGTATATAGGCAAAGGGTTAAAACCCCTTGTTATCATAGATTTGAGAAAAGTAAAGGGCATCGATTAATTTTGCGTATTTACTTATTATTTTTTTAAATGATTCCTTTGGCACTTTCTAAAGATTCACTTATGGTAAAAAAGTTTAAAAATCCCGTCACTGACATGGTATCTTTAATATCTTCCGATATTCCCACTAAAATTAATTGTGCTTCATTATTGGTGGCTTGACGATGTATTGATAATAATGTCCTTAATCCGGCACTCGACATATATGCAACTTCTGTCATATCAATGATGATTTTTGCTTTTGCGGTGGCTAAAGGCACAATTTTATCTGTCACTACTGAGGCAACAGAAGAGTCTATATCCCCCTCAATAGTTACTATTTGTATCTTATCGGTTGTATTAATTTTTAATTCCATGTTTCTATTTGATTTATTAATCAATCTTCAAATTTATTTCAAAGTAAGATAGTTACTCTCCCCTTACAACCCTAAATTAGAATTTAGAATTTGTCCTCCAAGTCTAGTCAACACTTGTTAGTAAAAAAGCTACTCTTGGGAGGTATCCCTATCCTGCTGACAAAACAAAACACTTTTTGACAAACCCTTTAATTTAGGAATGAAGAATGAGGAAATACAAGATTAGGAGACTAGCAAAATGACAAGAAATTAAATTATCAATTATGACCTAAAACCTAACACTTAATTACTTATTACTTATTACTTATTACTTATTACTTATTACTTATTACTTATTACTTATTACTTATCTACACGGGTACTATGGTTACTTTTACTTTAACTCGTTCTTCAATATTAGGTAAAGTTACAGTTAGTCCTTCTGAATCAAAGTTACTGTAGGGTTCACCATCGATTTCAACTTTACCAATTTTAATACTACCCGGCGGTAAAATATCAGGAGAAACTCGCAAAATATTATCCTCAAAACCTCCCGGAATGGGTTTAAAGTAAAAATCCATTGGTTGTTTAGTAACGAGTAAATTGGTATAAACTGCCGCTAAATAACACAATTCAAAAGAATGATAACCGCTCATGGAGTGACTACCTTTACCTCTTTCGTTTCCTCCTGCTAAGAAGGGAATACCGTTAGCTAAAACGTTGAAATAAACTCCCCCCTCTTCTAAGTCTAAGAACCACGCATTATAAAAAGCGGCTGACTCCCTCGCTAAACGGTGATAGTCTTGATCATTTAACACCCCTGCAAGGATAAAATAGGCTAAGATCATCTGTTCTTGTTGCCACCAAGGTTTACGATCATGCCATACATAACGATGATATTTTTCACCTTCAGGGACAATTCTTTCTACTACATCATAACAACCACCTCTTTGGCGATCGCTTCCGTGTTCATTCTTTAAATTAGCGATTTTTTTAGCCAATTCGACATATTCTTCTTTTGGTTTGAGGCTTTGCATCCTCATTAAATTCCAAGCAATTTTATAGTTATGACCCACTACACCACGATTTTGTTGCCATCCCCACGTTTGATCAGGAGTCCAATCTTGATAGAATTTTTCTTGAACAAAAGGACTATTTTCAAAATCAGGGAAATGTTTGGCGATGGTATCAAAGGTATCTTCCAACATATCGGCATATTCCTGTTTACCGGTAGCTAACCAAAGGTTAATCAGATAAGCCGGAGCGTGATCACCTACAGAGTTCCAGTTTTTACGTCCTTGGTTACGCCCTAAGGTATCACTAAGGGGATCGAGCATAATGGGATCTAAATGGGAGAAATAACTACCATGTTCGCCCTTATCCAAGAAAAACTCGTTAAAAAGTTTGATGGTTTTTTCTGTATCTGCCATAATACGAGGATCTCCCGTACAACGGTAAGTTTGAATTGGCCCTGCTAAAGCGTAAATTTGCTCATAGGCGGGAATTGCGTCATAATCATCCCCAAATTCTGAGGCAAATATTTTTTCTTCTCGATCGCCGTTGACATCGATGCCATGATACCAATAAACGATTCCTTCGTCTAAATCTTCAAACTTCATGTGTTCGCGCAGATATTCGGTGCCATTTTCGGCTGCCTTGAGAAAACTATCATTGCCTGTCATTAAAAAAGCAGTAGCAAAACCATAAACTAAACGAGAAATGGTATCGGTTTCTTGACGAAAATTAGTTGCCGATTGGATACCACTAAGAGAAAGATTAGTTCTATACTTACGGTAATTAAATTCACCTTCTCCAAATTGTGCCTTAATATAAAATTTACCTAAAGCGTTAATCTGATTAATCCACCAGTTTTGTTTTTCAAAGACAAAATCGCTTTTTTTCCGTCCGGCAAAAATGATTTGCTTCGCATCAAAATATTCACTGTCAGGATAGAAAACCCCATAAACAAACAAAAAGCGTCCGACTTCTAACATTGATCGCATATTTCCTGTGGCATCAGGATAACCTTCATCAAAATTTTGAATTAGCTTTGCATAAGCCATGGGACTTATTTTGACTTTAAATTCTCTTTCGTCAGAGGTTTTAATGCTGAAAGCATCTTGAGATTGATTATAACTGGTGACATAACCAGCGATCAGATCGGAAAAAGGAAAATCTATAGAAATACTCATTTTTGTACGTGTAATTTATCTCAATAAACTTAACTATCAAAACTATTTAATTCCTAGAAAATTAAAGATTATTAATTCAGGATAAAAATTAATTATTTTTCAATTTCGGCAACAAAAGCCTTCATAAATTCTTCGACAACTCCTGGATGTTTGCCTGTAATTAAGTTACCATCAATAACTAAATCAGCAGTAACATACCCTTCATAAACCACATCACCTCCAGCATTTTCTACATCACAAATAATGTTATGAGCACAGGTAACTTTTTTATTTTTAATTAAATCTGGATCGGCACAAAATAACCATAAACTATGACAAATTGTTCCTAATTTTACCTGATCTTCTGCCACAGCTTTACGCAAAAATTCTACAGCTGGGGCTTGATTTTTTTGCCCTTTTTTGACACTGACTTGATAGCGTAACCTATCCATTGCATAAGCACCAATACAAATTATACCTTTATAATCTGAAGGGGAAACGTTATTAATTTCCGTGGTTACATCCACATGAAATTCGATCACATCATTTTCCGGATTTGAACCAAATCTTAAGGATTCATTTCCCCATAAATGAGAGATATATTCTACCTCATAACCATTTTCAGGAAAAAACTCATTAAAACGCCTAAATTCGGTAGCGTCGAAATGTTCCTCGATAATAACTCCAATTTTACCTTTTGACATTTATTTTCTCAGCTAATTAATGTTACTAATTTTTTGTGTAAATTAGTTTAATGATATTGTTTAGATGATAACTCTAATTGTTAAATTTATTATTAATTTTTGTTAAATATTTACTAATTATTGAAAATTAACTAAATTATCTTTTTTCATTCACCAAATAAACAAGAAATTATTTTATAATCATATATAAAGCGACAGAATATTTATCATTCTTGTTAAAATTTTACTCACACTCATCGCACGATTCGATCCG
>NZ_VRZC01000246.1 GCF_016743215.1 Geminocystis sp. GBBB08 | reverse complement strand
AATTATTACGGTGGGTTGTAATTTAAAATTAATAGGATTTAACATCATTATTGCTCACGAAAAAGCCTCTTGTATTTGGAAAAAATTAATGACAAAAAATCCTATTTTAATTGATTCTCAAGACTATGAAACTTTATGTATTTTTCAAGGAAAACCAACACCTAATAAAGAATTAACCGAAGAATATAATCCTCTTGAAAGTGGTTTATGGGACGCTATTTCTTTTAATAAAGGTTGTTATATCGGACAAGAAACTATCGCTCGTTTAAATACTTATAAAGGAGTAAAACAAAAACTGTGGGGTATCAAATTAAATGGCTTCATCGATCCAGAAAAAGATAATATAATCATGGTAGGAGAAAAAAAAGTTGGTAAAATTACCAGTTATATAGAATCAGATTCTGAAAATTTTGCCCTTGGTTATATTAAGACAAAAATAGGGGATATAGGCTTAAAAGTTACCATTGGAGAGACAGAAGGAGAAGTAGTTAATTTACCTTTTATCCGTCATGAATACTATCAACCTCAATGAGAATTATTGGAGGTATAAAATTACCTGAAAATAGAGGGGTAAATGAAGAATCTATTGGCGAACTTCTTTGCACCATGAGCGCCTTTGCGAGAGATTTTTTTCATCTCTTTATTCAACAACATTTCAATTTTAAAATGTATGAAACTTCCATCTATAAAAAAAATTCTTGATTTATTTAGGGTTGATGAAACAGAAATTGCTAATATTTTAGAGTCTGTGCGATCGCAATTACCTACCACAGAAGCTCTTTTAATTGGTAAACCCCAAGCTGGAAAAAGTTCTATTGTGAGGGGTTTAACAGGGGTTGGGAAGGAAATTATTGGACAAGGTTTTCGTCCTCATACACAATACACAGAGCGGTATGCTTACCCTTCGGAAGAATTGCCTTTATTGATTTTTACGGATACGGTAGGCTTAGGTGATATTAATAAAAATACTGAGGAAATTATCACAGAATTAACTACTCAATTAGATATCGAAACAAAACGAGCAAGAATTTTAATTTTGACGGTAAAAATTAATGATTTTGCAACAGATAGTTTAAAAAATATTGCCACAAATCTTAGAAAAAAATACCCTCAAATTCCTTGTTTATTAGTAGTAACTTCTTTACATGAACTTTATCCGAATCTCGAAACGAATCATCCTGAATATCCTCCTAATTTTCCAGAAATAGATAGGGCATTTACTGAAATAAAGGATACATTTATTGGTTTATTTGATCTAGCAATCTTAATAGATTTTACTTTGGAAGAAGATGGATTTATTCCTGTTTTTTATGGGTTGGAAAACCTTCGGGATTCTTTAACGGAATTATTACCATCGGCGGAGGCAAAAACAATACATCAATTATTAGATGAAACCGTTGATTCTCAGTTAGGAAATCTTTATAAGGACGTTGCTAGACGCTATATTTTAGCTTTTTCAGTGATGGCTGTAACCCTTGCCGCAGTACCTCTTCCCTTTGCGACTATGCCCGTTTTAACTGCCCTAGAAGTCACAATGGTAGGGGTTTTAGGACGACTTTATGGACAAACCATTAACCCTTCTCAAGCCGGAGGAATCATAAGTGCTATCGCTGGAGGATTTTTAGCCCAAGTAATCGGTAGAGAGTTAATTAAGTTTATACCGGGTTTTGGCTCAGTAGTAGCGGCAAGTTGGGCGGGGGCATATACATGGGCATTGGGAGAGGGTGCTTGTGCTTATTTTGGTGATATTGTCGGTGGCAAAAAACCTGATGCGGACAAAATCAAACAGGTGATGAAAAATGCTTTTGAGAATGCTAAAAAAGAATCAAAAATGTAATTGTCAAAAACACTAAACTGTAAAAAATCTTAATGTAAAATGGTATGGATTCGGTTTATGGTAAAAAATTAGCAATAAAAAAGTTTTGTAAATTTTTATAATCAAAATCTTAGAAATCAAGGATAGTAAGCAATATGACCGTTAATTTAGCGACAATGTTGAAAGAAGGCACAAAAAAATCCCATTCTATGGCAGAAAATATGGGTTTTATTAAGTGTTTTCTGAAAGGAGTTGTTGAGAAAAATTCTTATCGTAAATTGGCAGCAAATCTTTATTTTGTCTATGGTGCTATGGAAGCAGAAATGGAGCGTTTAAAAGATCATCCTCTAATTAGTAAAATTTATTTTCCTGAATTGAATCGTGAATCTAGTTTAGCAAAAGATCTTCAATTTTATTATGGTCCTAACTGGAGAAATGAAATTCAAATTACTCCCAATGGGCAATTATATGTCGATCGCATTCATGAAATTGCTAACAATGCTCCTGAATTATTTGCGGCACACTCCTATACTCGTTACTTAGGTGATCTTTCTGGAGGACAAATTCTCAAAAATATTGCTCAAAAAGCGATGAATTTAGATGGTGAAGGCACTGCTTTTTACGAGTTTGAAACTATCAGCGATGAAAAAGCCTTTAAAGATATGTATCGTAAAGCCTTAAATGACTTACCTGTAGATGAAGAAACTGCCGAGAGAATTGTGCAAGAAGCCAATGATGCTTTCGGAATGAATATGAAAATGTTTCAAGAGTTAGAAGGTAATTTAATCATGGCTATTGGTAAGATGTTATTTAATACTTTAACTTCCCGCCGTCGTCGTGGTAGCAATGAGTCTAATCCTGAATTAGCAACCGCAGAATAATTGATATTTGGTTAAATAAGTAATAAGTAAATAGATTACTGTTTATAAATATTCCCTCAAAAACCGATGGCATAAATTTCTAAATCAGAATTATCAAAAGAGAAATTTTATATTAATTCAAGGAGACGACCAAGCCTAATCTAATTTTAGACTTAGTTAGACTTCACATACTTGAATACGTTTTCTTGCTAACTCACAATATTCCTCACTAATATCAATACCAATATATTGTCGCTCAAATTGATAAGCAGATTTGCAAGTAGTGCCACTGCCACACATAGGATCGAGAACAATATCCCCTTTATTCGTCCAAGATAGTATATGATCTCTTGCCAAAGCACAAGGAAATGGTGCAGGATGTCCTTTAGCTTCTTGATCTTCTGCTTTTTTACCTACTACATATTCCCAAATATTACCTTTTATTTTCTCTTTTTGTACAGGTTGTGCCAATTTTTCTCTTTTTTGTACACCTTTAGAATAATTTTTATATGTAGTGCCATTTAACTCTAAACCACCGTGTAAACACTGTATTTTAATAGGGTTATGAGTTTTTACTTCACCTTTACTAAAAACAAACATATATTCAAAAACGTTATTATATCTTTTTCTATATATTTGTGGTATAGGATTTGTTTTTTGAAAAATCATCGTATCGTGAAGATTAAAACCAATTTCCTTGAAGTAAAGGGCTTGTTTAAAACTTGTACCTGTTTCACTTTTATTGATAGTAGCATCGGCACTTACCCAAATTACCACACCACCATCTTTTGTAATTCTAAACAATTCTTGTGCTATATCTTTAAAGGGAAAAACATAACCATTATAAACCCTTAAATTATCATAGGGTGGAGAAGTTAAAGTCATCTCAATAGAATTTGAATCAAATTTTCTCATGATTTCAACGCAGTTTCCGTGAATAATTTGATTAGTATATAGTTTCACTTTCCTTATAAAAATTGCCTTTTAATGTGCTAATTTTTAATGAATATAATTGAATAATCTTTTATATTCCTAAAACACAGTCTATTAGCCGAGACAGCCCTGTAAAAACAGGGAATTAAAAAATATGTTGATCGCCCCATTAAGATCTCGATT
>NZ_VRZC01000245.1 GCF_016743215.1 Geminocystis sp. GBBB08 | reverse complement strand
GGGTTGATTTTACCGCTATTCTCTAAGACAATGGGCATTTGTAGGGCAAAGAAGGGATGGTTATAGGCTCCTAATGGTGCGGTGGCTTCTCCTTCTCCTTTTAAGGCTTGGACGATCGAATTAGCATCTTCGGGACGCACATTCTCGTATAATCGGTTAAGAGGAGCAATCTCTATTAATACTCCTCTACCACAAAACTTCATGCAACCCACAGGACAAACTTCTACTTCATTATGTAACCCTTGAGCTTCGATCTCATTCTTTAATTCTTCTATAATAGTCTCAGAGCCTGAAGATTTACAACTAGCCGCCCCACAGCATAATATCCGAATAGGTTTACGTTTAGTGATGGTTTCTTCTGCTATATGTTCTAATTTACTTAATTCCATACAATCTATCTCCCAGTTTTGATAATTTGGTTATCTCACGCAAAGGCGCAAAGACGCAAAGGGTTTTCGGTGTTTTATCTATTTTCTCGAGAAGGTAAATACAATATAATTCCTCATTCCTTGTGAAACAGGCATCTTGCTTGTTATTCCTCATTCCCTTCCAGCCATTCTTTTACTTGAGTTAACACTCCCTCAGCCGTTTGTTTTCCGCATACCTTTCCATCATATACCGCCGCCGGTGCTAAACCACACGCCCCAATACAACGAGCAGTCATTAAAGATACTTTACCGTCGGGAGTTGTTTCTCCTTCATGTAAATTAACCTCTTGTGCCAACTTATCCAATAACTCCGCTGAACCTTTGACGTAACAAGCTGTACCCAGACATACTACGCAGTTATGTGCCCCTGAAGGCTTCAGGGAAAAAAGATGATAAAAGGTAGCAACACCGAATACTTGACTTAAGGGTAACTTTAATTGATGGGCAATATAGACTAATACTTCTTCTTCTAAGTAACCGAAGGAAGATTGTGCTTTATGTAAAATTTCAATCAGGGCATCTTGACGATGTTGATTCCGTTTGATAGTTATATCCAATACCTTGAGGCGTTTGTCACCAGTATTCCCCTTTTCTGATGGTGGCTTTAACATTGTTTTAGGCATTTATTGCTCTTTTATTTTCCTTTATTATTCGAAAAATAATCCCTAATAGTTAATATGATCTTTTATTACTTAATTTTAGGACAGTAATTTAATGCTATATCAGAAAGTTAACATATATTGACACTCCTCGACAGTCACGGTACGAGGATTCTTGTTTCAACCAGTTAACTTACGCAACAAACTCTCATTTGCTACGCAGAGGTTAATCTGTCCACAAGAGAATGTATGGTAAAGAGGGATTTCCTAAACCATACGGCAAAGATGCTTTATGGACTCCTAGCTATTTTGTTTCTTCTGTAGGGGATGCTTCTTTAGAAGTTCTTAAAAAATATATCCAAAACCAAGAAAAGCTGTCCTAGAAGGACGAGGTTTTAAACCCAAAAATTTTGATAATAATTAGTTACTTTAATTTACACTAAAATAAAAGCCTGTGTAATTTTAAATTATTGAGTTGCATAAAATTATCAATTATTCACTATTCATTATTATGTGTTTAGCTATTCCTGGAAAAGTTGTCAGTATTGAAGGAGAAAATTCCCTTGAAAAAAAAGGAAAAGTTAGTTTCGGAGGAATCTTAAAAGAGGTTAGTCTTGCTTATACTCCAGAAGCAGAAATTGGTAATTATGTAATTGTTCATGTCGGCTTTGCTTTAAGTATAATTGATGAAAAAGAAGCTCAACAAACTTTAAGAGATTTAGCTCAAATTAGTCTCTATAATTAATCCTTCGATTTTGCCGTAATTACTTCTACATAACGGAGAATTTTCTCCTTGATTTTAAATCCTTGTCTCACCACTTTTGTTACAGTTTTATCGGGTATATCATCCCTTAATTCCCGATTATCCATAAGTACTTCGTCATCGATTACCTCACAGACGTTAAAATCTGGCATATTCTCATCAAACTGGATTTTTTCGACTCCCCTACGAGATAAAATAGTCAGCAAATTTTGTTTTATAATAGTGACAAATTTAGGTAATCTTTTAAGGGCTTTTGAATTAAAATTTTCATCCTGTAAATTATTATCCAGATAGTTAATTAAAAATTCTAAACTATCAAAAATATCTAACAATTCCCCGTATAAAGCCTCCTCTTTTGCTTCGTTTTCTTGTTGCTGAATTTTGACAATTTGCTGTAATTTAGTACTCATTTTTAACAATGCTACAATTTCTTTTAATAAATCATCTTTCTGTTGTAAGGATATTTGTAAATTCTCTTGATTTTTTGTTTCTTGTATACTAGGATTTGTGTTGAAAAGTTGATCAAACATTTTAAATTTTTTCATAGTTGTTAATAGATTGTTTTTTTCTTAAAAGGGTATTATGTCATTGCGAAGCTCGAAGCAATCTCAATCAACCTTGATTTAAGTTAACTAAATAACTCAAAACCCAATTTTTTATCTTCTTCCGAAATAGTTTCTGTTTTCTGATAGGATTGATCTAAATTATCAAAATTAGCAATAAAATTTATGATTGGCATAGGCTCATTTAATAATGATAAATCTTCTTTTTTAAACCGTTGAATTAGAGTCAAATTAGGGCGTAAATAATCAGCAATTAATCTTTTTTGATCATCTATTAAATTTTTTTTTGCTTCTGCAATCTGGTTTATATTATATCTTTTTTTCTTCATTGCCATCTTAACGGCTTTGGTTATTTCACCAATAGAAGCACCCGAAGAAACTTCTAAAACATCATAAGGATTTGGTGTTATTTTTTCATGTACAAAATTAATAGAAATAGCCATATTTTTTTGATAGTTTTTTAGTTGTGACAAAAAAGTTTGTAAGTCTTTAAGTTTGTCATTGGCTACTTGAAGTTGATCCTGTTGAAAAACTCCATTAAGATATATTTGATTAGATGCCTTTGCTATCTCCCTTGCTAATTGATTAGCTTTTTGTATTTCATCTTTCGTTAAATTATTCTGTTGATTAATCTGAGAAATTAGTTTCTCTACTTCCAGATAAATTTTTTCATCCTGATTACCACGGGAAAAACTACTGCTAACTTTCACTGAAGGATTATTTTTAAGACAAGCTGTCATGGTTAAAGCCGAATTGTACTCGTCTAATTCCACCATCATATAAACTTCTGTACCAGATGGGTAAGATTTATCTAAGGTTAACCACATATCTCCTATACGTTCATTATTTCTGTTGAAATCAATACCTTCTATTACTTTATCAGGGCTAAAAAACTTAAAATGAATTAAAACTTGCCCTTCAAATTTTGTTTTAAATGTATAACTTGCGTGAATGGGTAAAACTTCTCCCTGACGAATAAGAAGAAACAAATTCCCCTGTAAATCATCAATCCAATAATCACGAGATACTGTAGCAACAATTTCTGTGATTTCCCACGTCATAATACCAGCACCTTTAGCAACAGCATAGATCGGGTGTGGATGTACCACCACTTTGTCACTACCAAAAGCCTTTTTTACTTCCTCTTGTACTAAAGGAATTTGACTTGAACCACCCACTAATAAGATAGCATCAATCATATCTTCAGAATAGTCAGAATATTTGATAGCATCTCGACAAATTTCAATGGTACGTTTAACGAAAGGTAATATAATCGCCTCAAACTCACTGCGAGTAATCGTCACACTAACGGGTATCGCCATACCAAACTTATCGAGAAGTGGAGTGGAAGGATTAACCATCGCTTCGGTTTTACTACTCAAGTTAATTTTTGCCCTTTCTGTAGCAATTTTCAAATCAGCCTTAAACTGCACTCGCTGATAATAAGGCATCTTACCG
>NZ_VRZC01000244.1 GCF_016743215.1 Geminocystis sp. GBBB08 | reverse complement strand
GTTAGAATTAGAGTATATAACTATATAATACTTACCTATTTTTTGAGTTAGAATCGCTAAATAAAGACTAAGATCAAATTGATCAAGTTTAATCTGAATTTTCTTCACAAATCCGTTTTTCCCAAATCTGCTGACTTGGTGCAACGCCGTCTATTTTTAATTATGGTAAGATTTAGAGGCAAAAATTTTTTCAATAACATCTTCTACGACTTTATCGGGAGTTGATGCACCAGAGGTTATACCTACGGTAATTTTTCCTTGAGGAAGCCAATTTTCCTTAATTTCTAAATCTGTTTCTAGAGGTTTATGTTCGATTTTGTTATCTAACAAGATTCTTTGAGCCGAATCTATATGATAGGAAGGAATATTATATTCAACGGAAATTTCTTGTAAATGAGTGGTGTTGGAGGAGTTAAAACCGCCGATAACGACAATTAAATCTAGTTTTTCTTGAACTAAATTTAACATTGCGTCTTGTCTTTCTTGGGTTGCGTCACAGATGGTATTAAAACTCATAAAATGTTCGTTTAATTCTGTGGGGGGATATTTTTTGATCATGGTTTGCTCAAATAATTTACCAATAGCTTCGGTTTCACTCTTTAACATCGTAGTTTGATTGGCAATTCCTAACCTTTCTAAGTCAGTATCTGGGTTAAATCCTTCAGAATAGGCATTTTTAAATTTAGTTAAAAACTCTACTCGATCGCCACCATTAAGGATATAATCAGCAACATATTCAGCTTCCGCCATGTTTAAAATGACTAAATAAGTATCAGCAAAAGAACTGGTAGCGACAGTTTCTTCATGTTTATATTTCCCATGAATAATAGAGGTATAACTACGTTTTTTGTGCTTTTCAACAGAATTCCAAACTTTAGATACCCACGGACAAGTTGTGTCAACAATAGTGCAACCTTTATCATTTAGTAACTGCATTTCTCTAACACTAGCACCAAAAGCCGGTAAAATAACGACTTCATTACTGTTAACCACAGAAAAATCTTTTAAATTACCATTGACAGGGATAAAATCGATATTCATTTCCTTTAACCGTTGATTTACTGAAGGATTGTGTATAATTTCGTTAGTAATCCAAATTTTTTCAGTGGGAAAATGAGTCCGAGTTTCATAAGCCATAGCGACAGCCCTTTCCACCCCCCAACAAAAACCAAAAGCTTCTGCCAGACGAATAGTAACATTACCTTTAGTGATTTGATAGTGATTTTGACGAATAGTTTGAATCAAACTACTTTGATATTCTTGGTTTAAAGTTGCGGTTACTTCTTCTTGATGTCCAAATCCTTTACGATGGTAGTTATCTGATTGTTGTAAATTACGCTTAAAAGTTTTAGTATCCATGAGTATCTAAAAAGTTAATTATTACTTACAATATCTTAACTAAGTGCGGTATGTCACTGAAAAGTTTTTCCTTCACCTTTCGCACCCATAAACTATGCCTACGGCTTATTATCCCGCTTTTGAAAGAACTCTTGTTGATTGAGATATAAATGTTACTCTGAAATAAGGTTAATATATTTTCAACAATAATTGGAGATTCAAAAGGTTATGTTTCAGCGTTGTTTAATTTGTACAGATTTAACTGATGGTTTACAAAGATTAGTAGCTGAGGTGGAGTCTTTAGCCCATAGCGGTTTAACAGAAATTACCTTTTTACATAGTGTACCTTTATGGGAAGAAGGACAAGTACCACGAGTTGATATGGAAAAAATTGAATGGGCAAAAGAAAAATTATTTTCCCCTTTGACTTACTCTGGCGATCACCTAAAAGTTAATATAGAAGTAATATCAGGAAATGTTGTTGATAACATACTCAAAATTGTACAGAAATATACACCAGATTTTATCATTACAGGTACTCCGTTGCGTAGTTCATTACAAGAGCGTATTTTTGGCTCAACGACAATGGATTTAAGCAAAAAAGTGAAAATTCCCGTCATGATTTTACGCCCTCAACTGATCTCGGTTTATACCACAGAAGAAATTAAACTTCGTTGTAGCAAACTGAATAATTATTGGTTAATCCCTTGTTATGATGTTGACAATGCTCGTTATCTTTTGGAACAAATTAAATTATATGCCACAGAAAAACCGAGTAAAGTTAAACATAAATACTTGATTCTTGCCGTAATTGATGATGTTTCTCGTTCAGAATTAATTGTCAAAAACTCTGTCAAAGATGCACAACAAAAACTAGCAGAGGTTAAAAAAGATTTAGAATCCTTTGGTTTAGAAGTAGAAGTTCTCGTCACTACCGGAAATCCTCTCCAAGAAACTCTGAATACAGCTTTAATCTATGATATTCAGGCGATCGCCATAGCAGATGATCAGGATAGTTTATTAGATTGGACGGTAAAAAGTTTCACTCAAGAAGTGTTACATCGTAGTTGGTTTCCAGTAGTTTTCTTTCCTTTTAAAAAATCTGAAAAATAGAAATAGTATTGGATTTAGCTTAAATTTCAAAAGAAGCCTCACTATGAGGCAACCCCTACTTAATTTTTCATCAAACTTATTTATAAAAATTGTTCGATAACTTTTACTGTTTCTTTCCCTGTTTTTTCCCAACTAAAATTCCTAGCTCTTTTTAAACCTAATTCTCCCAATTTTTTTCGTAAATCATTATCATCCGCCATTAAATTCATCCCTTCACTGATACTTTTAATCTCATAGGGATTTACTAATATTCCCGCTTCCCCTACTACTTCCGGTAAAGAAGACACATTAGAAGTAATCACTGGAGTGCCACAGGCGATCGCCTCTAAAACAGGGAAACCAAAACCTTCCCAAAGAGTAGGAAAAACAAGTGCTTGAGCTTGATTAATTATGACAGGTAAATCGTCAGAAGAAACATAGTCTAAAAATATTACTTTGGTAGCAATACCTAATTCTTGAGCTTGTTGCTTTAATAATGGAGTATAACGAGTATCAAAAGGTCCACATAACCATAATTGATAGTTTTTAGAATGTTTAAATTGAGCAAAAGCAGAAATAATTTTAGAGACATTTTTATGGGGATCATGTCTTCCTAAATATAAAAAATAAGGAGTTTTTTGATGATCTTTTAACCCCTCAATAACTCTAAAGTTTTTTTGATTATAACCTAAGTAAATAGGAGTGATTTTAGTAGCAGAAATACCAAAATAATTAATAATATCATTTGCCGTTGCTTGAGAATTACAGATAATATGTTGAGCTTGACGGCAAACTTGAGGGATATAATAACGAAAATAAGGAGTTAAAGGAGACTTTTTTTTAGGAAAGCGAATAGGTATCAAATCATGTACCATGACTACAGCTTTTGTTTTGGTAAATAAAGGCATTTCAGGCACAGGAGAAAATAATAAATTAGCTTTCAAATTACGAAAAATATTCCCTAACTCAAATTGAGTCCACTTTAATCGTAAAAAATGCCCTTTACTGCCATTATCAGGGCTTAATTTTTCACTGATAAAATAAGGATTTTTGTAGTTATTATTACTAAATTTTTTTGCTAATAAACTATGATATTCAAGGGTAGAGAAATAAGGTAAAATATTATGAATATAGTTAGTAATTCCCGTTGGTTTTTCTACCAACATCGACAGGTTAATCAGTAAATTTTTGTTATTATTTATTGAGTTCAAATGATAAATTTATTAGTTATGAGAATCAAATATACTTAACTTTATGTAATGAATGTAAGACAAAGAGGCTTTTTTTTTCCTAATTCCTAATTCCTAATTCCTAATTATTTAAGCAGTTGCTTTGGCAAAATTTTCGGCGACAAAATCCCAGTTAACTAACTTACTTAGAAAATCACTTATGTAATCAGGTCGTCTATTTTGATAATCTAAGTAGTAAGCGTGTTCCCATACATCTATGGTTAATAAAGGAATTTGCCCTGCTGTTAAAGGATTATCAGCGTTACCAGTTTTGGTTACTTTTAAAGTACCATTATCTAACACTAACCATGCCCAACCACTACCAAATTGAGTAGCACCTGCTGCTTTTAAAGCCTCTACAAACTTATCAAAACTACCAAAATCTGCGTCAATTTTAGCCGCTAATGCACCGCTAGGAGTACCACCACCATTAGGTTTAATCGATTGCCAATAAAAAGAATGATTCCATG
>NZ_VRZC01000243.1 GCF_016743215.1 Geminocystis sp. GBBB08 | reverse complement strand
ATCTAACTTTAAAGCCTGATAAGTTTTCCATCGTATTCCTGTTAAAAGTAATCGATTTTCTGAGATTGCTCTTATCTTTGTACTAGGTATCATTATATAACGAATAGTGAATAATAAATAGTTAATATATAGATAATAGTCAATATCTTTTCCTCTCCTCATCTCCTCCTAATTCCTAACAAGGGGTTTAAACTCCTTGCTCATTCCTCATTCCTCATTCCTCATCCCAAATTCTACCTTCTACATTCGTCATTATTGTTTTAATTTAACTAATAAACGTCTATCAGGTTCATTTCCTTGACTTTCTGTCAATAAATCTCCAGATTTCTCAAGAATGCTATGAATTTGACGACGTTCTACCGATGAAAGATAGCGTATCTCTTCTGGTACTCCTGTTACTCTTACTTTTTCCGCCGCTCTTTGGGCGATCGCCATTAATTCTGCTTGACGACGGAGACGATAGCCATTTAATTCAACGGTAAAGAAACGATGACTATTTTCATCGACACCGATATTAAGTAAAGAATTAACTAAGTATTGAATAGAATCAATAGTTTCTCCTTTTTTCCCGATTAAAGTTTCAATGGTAGGGAAATCTAAAGTACTGTCATCAATAGTAAGCCAACAGGAAATTATTTGATCCCCATTTTGTTCGATCCTATTTAAGTTAACATTGGCCGGAATACCCATTAATTTTAAGAGAGTTTCCAACCATTTTTGACCTTTTTGGATTTGTTCATCCATAATTGACATAAAATTTGTAATTAATTATGACGTTTTTTCTTTCTTTTTCAAGTTCTTTTTTTCAAAAGGAATTACTTCTCTACCCTTAGCCGCTTTTTCTTGCTCATCTACTATTTTTTGAATATTCTCTGGTAAAGGTTCACGGGTTAAAATCAGAGTTTGAATAGTTTGGAAAATGTTAGCAATAACAATATACATTAAAACTCCGGCCGGAAGGGGAAAGAATAAAAACATCCCCGAAAAGATTACAGGAGTAATTTTGTTGACAGTTTGTTGTTGATCTTTTCCAGCGGTTTGACCTGCCCCTGATAATTCTTGGTTAAGATAGATACTTAAGCCAAAGAAAATGATCATGCCCACAATATCCCAGTTAATCGAACCATCAGGATTAGTAGCACCAACTCTACCTAATGCTTTAATGAATAAAAATCCCTTATCCGCCGCAATACCCGGAATCGTAACTTGAATAGTAGCATCTCCTACTCCTAAAGCGGTAATTTCGCCATTTTCATTAACAGTAACTCTTTCTTCACCTTTGATAACAAGCCAACGAGGTTGTATATCGCTTTCAGGATATTGATTATTTAAGTCTTGTAATGATTTACCTTCGATGGTTTGTAATTCAATTTTTTCGCTTTCTCCCACGGTTAATTTATTCCCTGTGGGCAAAATAGCAGTAATTGCATTGTGCAACCCATCAGTAACAAAAACATTTTGAGCTTTGGTGCTATAGGGTTGAGGTGCAATACGTTCGATTTGTTCTTGGGGAAAAATCTGTACATCCACAGTATAGTTAATATCAGAAAAAGGTGATCCTCTCAGAGTAGCAAATAAAGCGAATAAAATTGGCATTTGTAACAACAAGGGAAGACATCCAGCTAAAGGATTACCAAACTCCTGCATTATTTTTGCCATTTCCTCTTGCTGTTTTTGAGGATTGTCTTTATATTTTTTTTGTACTTCTTCTTGTCTTTGTTTCATCAGAGGTTGAGTAATGCGCATTTTCCTCATATTGCGAATTTGTCCCGCACTTAGAGGATAAACGGCAATCCTAACAACTAGAGTCAGAGCAATAATGCCAAAACCATAACTAGGCACAATCCCGTAGAAAAAATCTAGGATTGGCAACATAATATTCGTTGATATAAAACCTATACCAAAATCCATTGTAGTCTCTTTAATTTACTATATTTTAAATTCTTAATAGATATTAATTGATCACGATCACCTTTGATTGTTAATTGCTCATTGTTCATTCTTCATAGTTACTGTGCGATCGCATCTATAGGTCTGCCAGTTTTATCGGCAGCACGTTCAGTAATATAATCATAAATTTCACGAAAACGAGGAATCGCGCGCATTTCTAAACGGCTTCTGTCTTTGAGAGTGACAACAATATCGCCCCAAAAACCTAAACCTCGAGGAACTTTGACTACTTTGACAATTTCTGAATAAATAACATCAGTACGATCTTTACCTTGCCAACCGCCAGTGATAGAAATTCGGCGATCGGTAATACGAAACCTTAACCATATAGCACGAACGACAGCTCCAACAGTAAGGGGGAGACAGATAACGGTAAAAGCCAATAAAACATTGAAAATAAGATCCCCAATATGAGGACCACCTTCATAAAAAACTTCTTCTCTAATGCCCATGAATTATTTCCGATCTAATTAATAACTGTTCCAATTCTCTCAAAAAATGTTCATAATTGCATTCTTGAGCTTCTGGTTTAACGATAATAACAATAAACCAACCCGGAGAAATATTCGGCAATAAACACCGAAATGCTGATCTAATTTGTCTTTTAATACGATTACGAACAACAGCTTTTTTGCTAACTTTACGACTTATAGAAATGCCTATTTTCGTGTCAACAGCTTGATTAACAGAATTTTCAGTCAAAGGTGATAAAGCTCGAATAATTAGATAATGACTAGAGCGGCGAATGCCCTGTTTATAAACAGTTTTAAAATCCCACCGCCTTTTAAGTCTGTGCTTTGATGGTAGTCCCACCTAAATTTATAGTAATTACAATACAAAAAATGAGAGATTGTGATTCTAAAGAAATAAAAATAAAAACTTAACAGTTAAGTTAGACAGATAATCTCTTTCTACCTTTATTACGACGAGCTTGAATCACTTTACGACCATTTTCAGTTCTCATGCGTGCACGGAAACCAGAAGTTCTCCTTTGTTTACGTCTTGTGCCATTTAATGTATGTTTACTCAACGGTTTTTCCTCCCTAAAATTTAGTTAATTAAAAAAACAGCAATATATATTATATGCTAGATTTACTTAATGAACAATTAGTTTAGTCAGGATCTGCTCTATAGTAAAATGAATTTTACTGCTAACAAATAACTTTCATTAAAATAAACTAGAAACTTGATCTGATAAGACTTTCAGTTCAATTTATCCAAACGCTGATTTTTAGCTTTGACATAAATTTCAAAGGAGTTTATCGGCCGTATGCCTAATTTCTAATTCTTAATTAAATAATTATCAACCATACAATAATCAAAGTAACATTTTGAATAGTCGCTTAATTCTTAAAGAAACATTATTATCAGAGATTAAAAAATTCGCTGATAACCGTCAAATTAACCCTGAATATCCCCTAACTGACTTAATGCTATCCCCTTCAGAAGTTAGTAAAATTGAGCAAATAACCGTTAATTTAGAGAGCTATAACCCCTTTCCTCGTCCTTTGTTTGATGGCATTAATTTACTTCAAGGAATTTGGCAATTACATTATTCAACAGCAAGAGAAATTCGTTCTTTAAATAAGTTACCTTTAGGCTTTAAATTACAGCAAGTTTATCAAATAATTGACACTCAAAAAGCTTCATTTTTTAATATTGCTTTTGTTGAACATTCTTCAAAATTACTCAAAGGTTATGTAAAAGTAACGGCAACTTTTGCTCCAAAAATAGCAGAAAATGAAGTTTTACCCAAGAATATAATTAATGTAAATTTTGATAAAAGATTTATTTCTATTAAAAAAATAGCTGGAATAAAAACAGCAATATTAGATCCTTTTAAGGTAGTTAAGGCGCGAAATCCTGAAGGAAGAATTCCTAGTTTAAAAGTTACTTATATTGATGAATCTTTAAGGATAGGTAGAGGAGGTGATGGTAGCTTATTTATTCTTTCTAAACAAGAAAAAATGATTAATACTTAAATAAAAATGTATTTAAAAAGTAATTCAATCAGGTAGTACTTATTTGATTAAAAACCATTATTAACTGATGTTACGCAAAAATAGAATTAATTGTATAGAGGCAATGCAATGCAAGGCAAGGGGCTTAAGCCCGTTGTTACCCCTTGTTAAGCTAGGAAAGCATTTAAGTCGTCTGGTGATGGAAGAGAAAAGGGAAAAGGAAAGAGTTAAAAGTTAAAACTTTAGATTATTTTTTAGAATTAATAGAAAA
>NZ_VRZC01000242.1 GCF_016743215.1 Geminocystis sp. GBBB08 | reverse complement strand
TTGCATCTTTATCATCAATTCTCGATGAGGATAGGAAAAAGGGAAGAGGGAAGAGGGAAAAGTAATCAGAATTGATTTTTCCGGTTTTGTTTCATTGGTATTATTGTACTGGTGCAAGATCTGAGTTCAACGTATTTGATAAGGTTGATAACCAGAAATAGGATTATAAACAAAATTTTTATAACGTTTAACTTGTCTCATTAATAAATCCCAACGGGGTTGTTTGGTTTCTTTTCCTGTGTGGATTAATTCCTCCATTCTTTGCAAAAAACTACTTAAAAATTTTTTTCTACCATTATTATTGAGATAACAACCGCCATTTTTATAGGTAAAATCATCTACTGCATTAATTAGGTTTTTATTGATAATAGAAAGTACCAAAGAATCAATTAAGGGCGATCTAAATTCCTCAATTAAGTCTGAAGCTAAGGTAGCGTGACGTTGATTATCTTGATGTAAACAGGCATAATAGGGGTCTAAATTTTGTAACTCAATTAAGGTTAATAAATGATTCCATAAAATTTGATAACCAAAACTGAGTAAGGCATTAATAGGATTACCCGGAGGGCGACGACTACGGGCATAAAATATAAAATCAGGGTTATTAATACACTGTCCAAATACAGAAAAATAAGTACTAGCCCCTGCACCTTCATAACCCATTATTTTATCGATAGTTTCAGCATAATTAACTTTATCAATGAGATAATTAAGTATATTAAAACACTGACTAAAATCAAGATTTTTATTATTTTTTTGTCGCCGTTGTAAGATAACTTTTTGATTGATTAATTTACCTTTTACGATAGCCCTAGCTGTGATTAATTTTTCGGTAAAAGTTAGTTGTTGTTGATAACGAGATAGTTGGCGATAACCTCTTTCTAGTGCGATCGTACGTCCGTAACAATAACCCATTCTGGATAAATAAACAATGGGAATATTACACCATAAACAGGCTCTAATTGCTTGGGTTGTTACTTGAGATTTGCCGAAAATTAATATCTGTTCTGTTAATGGTAATTGTACTTCTGCTAAAATATTATTATCTTTTTTTACAATTAATAAATCTTGTTTTAAGGATAAATAACACCCTTGTTGGGAAATATAAAGAGTTTTCATCTATCCTCATTGTTTTGTCGTTGAATTTCTGAAGATTTTTTCTGTCTTATTTGATCTATTCTCTGGTCATAAGGAACATCAAAAAAATTATTATTAGGAGATTTTAAAAGCCAAATAGTAATAAAATCAAAGACGATACTCACTGTAAAACTTGAAAGAGTGATCATGATAGTATTACCAATTACGGCGGCTAATCCTAAGGGTGCAATCAATAATAAAATAAGAGTAATTAAACCGTTAATAAATGCGATCGCCACACTTTTAATTAAACTCCCTTTCCATGATATAAGCATGATTAATTATCCTGAATAATTTTTAATATTGGCTCTTCATAATTACCTTAATAAGAAGGAATAATTGCTAATTTTTAGAGATTATTGTTTAACTTTATTTTAAGCTTTTTTGATAGCAATACTGTTATCAATAGTAGAAATTATTCCAGCTAAAAAAGCATATTTTTGTCCATGGGCAAAATTTTCAGTAAAAGATTGATTAGAAGGTTGAGTTATGAATAAAAATCCTGAAAAAATAAACGTAAATACTCCTAAAGCTTTCCATCTTCTGGTATGAATATAACCACCAACATAGGAAATTAATAAACAGAGTACAATATTAACCCAAATTGCTCTGCGGGATAAATAAACAGTATGTTGATTTTTTTTATTTTCCATTTGTTGCTCCAATTCTTGAATGATATTTTGATATTTTTTTTCTGGTTTATTCATTTTTTAATTTTGCAAATTATGAGGGTATTAAGCATGAGCAAATAAAGCAATAATTTCAGAAACAACTTGTTCGGGTTGCTGATAACATTCATCGGCAGTAAAACGAGCAGTAGGGATTTGCTCTCTTAATAAGAGTCTGTCTCTGGCATAATCTCGGTTAACTTGTCCGATTTGTTGGTGATGATTACCGTCAACTTCAATGGAGAAACACTTACCACCATCAAAAACGAAAAAGTCAATTTCTAATCTTCCTGTAGTTTGATTTTTGGAAATGGGAGAAGATGCTGTATTAACCATGCCTCGCACATTGGCGAAGAACATTAAACCACATGGTTCTTACTGCTGTTGCTACTGCCATAGTTATAACTGAATTTTTTGAAACTGGTTTTCCTTGCCATATTTTCATTAAAACCAATGTCAAACTTTTTGTTTTGTATTTCGTGCGAACTAGGAAATTAATAAATTTTTGTAAATAAATATCAATGAATTATTATTTTTGTAAATAAATATTAAGATTTTTGATATTCGCTTGAAAATAAAGATTACTGAAATAATGTGAGCTATATTAATGATTAATCAATAAAAACCAGATCCTGCTAATATGTATCGAAAAATTTATGGATTTATACAAGCTATCTATTCTGAAAAGGATGAAAGGAATAGGTTATGGTTAAAACTCAATATTTCGGAAATTGAACAAAATAAGTTACGGCAATGGTGGGAAGAAAATGGTAATTTAGTGTTAAATATTGCTAGTTCAAGCGATCGAGTCAACTTAACAAATAAAGGTTATCAAAACTCAACAATACTGGTAAAACATCCTATCAGTGGACAAAAACAAGATATTTCGATAACAGCAGAAAATCTTGATGAATTAATAGAAGATTTAAGTACTTTAGATGAAAAGCAATTATTTTGGTGGTTATGGCGGTTTTTACCTGAATTAAAAGCTAAACAAAATCCTGATAGTTTACTCACTCACTCCAGCACATTCTGTGTTACCTGATTGTCCTTTACATAGTTATGCTTCTACGGTTTCAGCTTTAACAGGGGCAATTTATCCTCCATCATGGCAAGAAGAAGATAAACCATCTCATCCTTATCTATTCCTGTTTACGTTTTCCCCTGTACAAGAGTTTATCAAAGCCTCTCGTAAGTTTGTTGATTTTTGGGGGGGGTCTTATTTACTCCATTATCTTGGCGTTAAGTTGTGTTGGTATATTGCACAGAAATATGGACCTGATGCTGTTATTACTCCTTCATTATGGGGGCAAGAAATTATAGATGCTTTAATGATTAAAGAGTTTGACACTAAGGATTATACCATTTTTGAAGATAGTTTTAAGCAATATATTGGGGTTAATCCTGTAGAAAATGACAAGAAAAATTCTAGTAGTTTATCAACGGCCGGTTTTCCTAACGTTATTACTGCTTTATTACCCAGTAAGGAAGATGCGGAAAAATTAGGTAGTGATTTAAAGCTACATCTTAAAAAGATTTGGGGTAAAATTGCCTTAAAGGTTAGGGAGGATATTAAACAACAGGTTATTGATTATTTAGATGACAATTTAGATAGTTTTTGGAGTGAAATCAAGCAAGATTTTGATCCTAATATTGATCAATCAGAAAACATTTATTATAAAGAGTTAGAACAGTTAAAACAGGAAGGCTGTTGGGAGTGGAATAAAATCTGGGAGGCGCAAATCGATCATAGTTGGGAAACCTATTTTACTGCCATTCCTTTGGGTAATCCCACACAACCTTTAACTATTGATAATATTAATGAGGTATTAATCCCCCCAACTTCTGATGATGAGGAAGGCTTAACATGGAAACAGGCACAGGAAAATATTGCTAATCCTCGCCAAGATCCTGCTATTCCGACCGAATTTGAGGAAAAACTATATCATAAATTCAACGTAGGTACATGGTGGGGTGCAATTCAAGCCCGTTTAGGGCAATCTATTCAAGGGGTGAAAAATACCCGCAGTTGGCAAATTCCCACCGCCCCCGGGGAACGATCGACTTTATCTGGACAATATAGTGCATTACATCCTCGTTTAAGTTATCAAGGTAATTTTAAACAGGGAGGCGGTGTCAGAGAAAGTTCCATGAGGCTTTTTTGGGGGTTAATGGGCGCTGTTTATCAGGGTTTATTTAATGGCAGTGAAAAACTTAATGCGATCGAACTTACTAAACGCATGGCTTGGAATATCGGCGGCGTTGCTGAATCTTTAGGCATTGATACTCAGGAAATGAAAAAGAAATTTGTTAACTTTAAACTGCAAGAGAGAAAAGCTATAGATTATGAGAGTTTAATTCGTTTTCCTAACCTAAGTGCGATCGCATCTGCTAGATTTCTTTATGAAG
>NZ_VRZC01000241.1 GCF_016743215.1 Geminocystis sp. GBBB08 | reverse complement strand
GGTTAAAGGGAATAAAACTTTAGAAACTTTACCGAATATTGATATTAATATAAAATGCGGAAATTCTCTTATTAGTCGCTTTGATTTATCGGCAGACTTAACTTCGGCTTTAGAGAAAAATAAGTTAACTATTGATGATTATAAACAAGCGGTAAAAATTTATCATCATCCTCAAGATAAGCAAGAAAAACAAAACATTGAAAAGTTAATTAATCAAATAAAATCTAATTTTAGCAATGAAATTACTGGTAATGATGCGACATCAAAAAAGTTAAGACAATTAGAAGGGGAATTAAATAATTTACTTAATCAAACTTCTTTATTTACGGAAACTGCGAAGGAAAAAAAAGCGAAGAAAAAGAAACAGAAAGATTTAGAAAAAGAGATTAATAAATTAACTACTGATATTGAAAATAAGAAAAATAATCGATTTTATCATAATGCTTTTGAATGGCGTTTTGAATTTCCAGAGGTGTTAAACGATGATGGAGATTTTATTGGTTTTGACATTATTATAGGTAATCCTCCTTACTTTTTAATTAATTCTCAGTCTGAGTTAAATATTATCGCAAATAAGTATCTAACTTTTTCTAATACAGGTGATATTTATGCTTTATTTATAGAATTAGGATTTAATCTTTTAAAATCAAACGGCATTGAAACTCTAATTATTTCTAATAAATGGATGAGGGCAAATTATGGTATTTATTTGAGAAAATATTTAGTAGAAAATACTAATCCTCTTAATTTAATTGATTTTGGACAAAATTTACTATTTGATAATGCTATAGTTCATACTAATATTTTGATGGTAGAAAAATCTTCTAACTTAAATCTACTTAATGGTATTCGTTTTTCTGATAACTTTTTCAAAACTAATCATGACTTTGAAGAATTTATTAACACAAATATGATCAAAAATATCACTATTTCTGAAGATATTTGGAATATTCTTTCTCCTCAATTACGATTATTAAAAGATAAGATAGAAACCATCGGCAAAAAATTATCAGCATGGAATATCGATATTAATTTTGGCATCAAAACTGGTTATAATGAAGCCTTTATTATTGATCAAGAAACAAAAAACTATTTAATCGAAAATGATGGAAAAAATGAAGAGATAATTAAACCAATTTTAAGAGGCAGAGACACTAGAAAATATTACTGCAATTATGCTAACTTTTGGTTGATTAATTCTCATAATGGTTATAAAAATAATCCCAGAATTGACTTAATAAAAGATTATCCTATAATATACCAATATTTATTAAAATTTGAAAAACAAGCATCTCAACGATATGATCAAGGTTATCATTGGACAAATTTGCGTAATTGTGCTTATTTAGGAGTATTTAAACAACCGAAAATAATTTTTTCTGAAATTGTTAGCGAACCTCAATTTTACTATGATGAAAAAGGATATTATCCTGAAGCAACAGCTTTTTTTATCTCAGGAGATCATTTAAAATATTTAACAGGTTTATTAAATTCAAAAGCCGTTACGTTTTTCTTTAAAAATTTTTATATGGGTGGAGAGTTAGTTGGTAAAATCAGATATAAAAAAGCCTTTTTGTTAGAGTTACCAATTCCAATACCTGATGACATAATTAATAAAACTATTTCAAATATTGTTACAAAAATATTAAAATTAAAACAAGAAAATCCTAATAATAACACAACAAAACTAGAGAGAGAAATCGATTTATTAGTATATCAATTATATGAATTAACAGAGGATGAAATTAACATTGTTGAAGAAAAATGAAGTCATATTATACCTTAAATCAATAATTCTGTAACAATTTTTACCGAAAATTATGGGTTAAGTGAATTATATTATTTAGACTATGGCAAAATAAACATTATTATGATAAATAAATAATGAATGAAACGATATTAGAAATTGACGATTTAACGGTAAGTTTTGATGGTTTTAAAGCTCTAAATCATCTTAAGTTTAAAATGAATAAGGGTGAATTAAGAGTCATTATTGGTCCAAATGGTGCAGGAAAAACTACTTTTTTAGATGTTATTACAGGTAAAGTTCAACCCACGGAAGGCAATGTATTTTTTAAGGGGAAAAACCTAAGAAAAATTAGTGAACATCAAATAGCTAGAATGGGTATTGGAAGAAAATTTCAAACTCCTAGGGTATATTTAAACTTAACTGTCAAAGAAAATTTAGATTTAGTAGCTAATAAGACTAAAAATGTTTTTTCAACCCTGTTTAATAAATCAACGGAACAAGATAAGCGAACTGTTGCCAGTTTACTTGAAACGATCGGATTAACCGCAAAAGCAGAATTACAAGCCGCTTTATTATCCCATGGAGAAAAACAAAGGTTAGAAATTGGGATGTTAGTAGCACAGTCTCCAGACTTATTATTAGTAGATGAACCTGTAGCTGGTTTAACTGATGAAGAAACAGAAAATGTCGGCAA
This sequence comes from Geminocystis sp. GBBB08, assembly GCF_016743215.1. Classification (GTDB taxonomy): domain Bacteria; phylum Cyanobacteriota; class Cyanobacteriia; order Cyanobacteriales; family Cyanobacteriaceae; genus Geminocystis. Next base: position 1,887 of record NZ_VRZC01000241.1, on the reverse strand, counting down.
TTTACTCTTAGCTTTAGCCGAAAGTCATTCTATCATAGTTATCGAACATGATATGGAATTTGTTAGACAAATAGCTAAACAAGTTACTGTATTACATCAAGGTACTGTATTGTGTGAGGGTACGATGAATGAAGTACAAAACGATCCTCGTGTAATTGAAGTATATTTAGGGCAAGAAACTTCATTAGAAAGAGATGAGATTGTAATTGTGCGTATTGCAGCAACTATGGCATGGGCAGATTTTAATTTAACTCCCGAAGAACAAGATATAATTATCACTAATTTAAGTAAGCAATTTGCCGATTCTTCTGAAGATGAATTGCTGTTAAAAGAGGAATTAATTAACTTTTTAGGGGAAAATATACCTTTAAGTGATTTAGTGCCTTTATTAACAACTGAAGAAGAAAAGCTAAAAGTTTTACAATTAAGTAATCAAATTATTAATAGTCATGGTATCAATCAGTTAGAAAATCAAGTCTATCAAGAGTTATTAGAATTATTGAATTTACCTACAGAAATTGTTAATAGTCTTATCAATTAGTTTTAATTATTCCTATGATTCGATACCTTAAAATTAAGATTGGTTTTTTCTCGCAAAGACGCAAAGACGCAAAGTTTTTTATCCATAAATTAAGGGCATTTGTAAAAGCAATTTTTGACAAATTTATCCTTTATTAGTAAATTTTAGATTTAGTTTTAATACCATGTTAAATTTAACAAGTTTAAATGTTTATTACGGCGAAAGTCATATTTTAAGAGATGTTGATTTAAGTATTAATAGTGGTGAAATGGTGTGTTTAATTGGTAGAAATGGAGTAGGTAAAACTACTTTATTAAAAACGATTATGGGTTTATTAAAATCACCTACAGGAGAGCTTAATTTTAGAAATCAAATTATTGATAAAGTTACTACAGATCAACGTGCTAAATTAGGTATTGGTTATGTGCCTCAAGGTAGAGATATTATACCTCGTTTGACCGTAAAAGAAAACCTGATTTTGGGCTTAGAAGCCATTCCGAAAAATGTCAAAGTCAAAAAAGAAATTCCTGACGAAATTTTCGAGTTATTCCCTGTTTTAAAAACTATGTTAAACCGCATGGGAGGCGACTTAAGCGGTGGGCAGCAACAACAATTGGCGATCGCAAGAGCCTTAATGGGCAAACCGCAATTATTACTATTAGATGAACCAACGGAGGGTATTCAACCATCAATTATACTAGAGATTGAAGCAGCGGTCAAAAAGATTATTAAAGAAACTGGTATTTCTGTTCTTTTAGTAGAGCAACATTTGCATTTTGTAAGACAAGCTGATCGATATTATGCTATGCAAAAAGGAGGAATAGTTGCTTCTGGTTTAACCAGTCAATTAAGTCAAAGAGTTATTCAAGAATTTTTAGCAGTATAAGAAATAGGATGATTGACACTCCCGAAAAGCTGAAGCCACGAGGATTCTTGTTTCTTAGATTCTTACCTTAATGGCAGAACATCTCCACAAGCATTTTTGAACACTGTAAGTCCTACAGCAGTTAAACCTCTATCTCTTACTACTTCCGCCGCAACTACATCTCTATCGTTTGTATATCCACACTCTGGACATACATGAACTCTAACACTTAACTCTTTTTTACCTGTATGAGTTCCACAGTTAGAGCATATTTGAGATGTATAGTCTTTATTGACTTTAGCAAAATAGGTATCAGTTTGAGAACAGATATACTCAAGAATATTAAAGAATTGCCCTAATCCCATATCAAGAGATTGCTTACAAAACAACCCTTTTGACCATGATCTAAAGTTTATATCTTCAACGAATATCATTCCTACTCCTTCACACAATTTATGAGCCAGTTTAAAATGATAGTCTTTTCTTTTATTTGCTACGGTTT
>NZ_VRZC01000240.1 GCF_016743215.1 Geminocystis sp. GBBB08 | reverse complement strand
ATTAACGGTTATTACCCTCTGTATAAGGAGGTGATTCTTGGGAATGAATTTTTATTTGTTAGTGTCAAAACTTGATATTTTTGAGAGTGAAAATTCCCTGAAAGTTAAAGCGGAAACGGCATTAATAAATAAAAGTTAATGAGAGTTAAGCCAAGAAATTAAATCTTGTAATGAAGAAAAATCTAATAACGCTTCTCCTAAGTCTTCTAAACTTGTCAAAGATAAATTACGCACTTTTACCTCTAACTCAGGGGATAAATTTCCTAATTTACGCTTTAGTTGTCGGATAACTAAGTTAATTTCCTTTTCGATACCTTCTTGGATACCTTCTTGTTTTACATCTTGAAAATAACGGGTTTTTCTTAAATCATCTAATGTAAACATTTTTTCGATACTCTCCCTTGTGAGGTTTTTTAATTTATAGACTAAGACTGTTTGTATTAATTGTAAGATTTTTTCTTGCTCGTTAGGAGTATCGATAATTTCTTGACTTTTAGCTACAGTTTTTTGTGCCTTCAGTATTGCGTCGCTATCTTTTCCTACGATTAAGGAAATTATATCTAATTCGATAGGGGATTCTTCCGTTACTTCCAATTCATCAAGGTAGAAAACCTTAATTTGCCCTACTTCTAATAAATAGTGAAATTGACGAGGTAAACCCACATCAAGGCTACGAGTCGAAAATAAGGCTACGGCTAACCAATTTTGTTGAGGTTGATATTGCCCTAAATAAACAAAAATTTCTGCTAAAAAACGCCACCAAAAATCTAGTTTTTCTTGAAATTGTACTTCAATAAAATAAATAGGTTTGTCAATATCCTCTTCTGGTGGTAAAAAAATACCATCAAAACGTCTAGCTAATTCTTTGATTTCCCGTGATGAAAATTGATAACCTTCTAAAGGTTTTTCCCCTAAAATTTCAAACAGAAGATTAGGGAAAAGTAAAAATAATTGATAGAAAATAGTATCAGTACGCAAAGTTTTAATTGATATTTATTATATTTTATTTAGTCTTTGGTAAAAGGGTTTTTTTACTATTACCGCAGGATATAATTTTTCCCTAATTTCTACTGTCAATTTTTGTCCTATTTTACTATAATTATATGGCACATAACCAAGAGCGATCGCCTTATTTAAAGTCGGGGATAATGTGCCACTGGTAATGTTTCCAATTATTTGATTATTAAGGATGATAGGATAATCATGACGAGCGATATATTTACCTTCCATTTCGATAGCGACTAAACGCTTTTTGACTTTTTCTTGTTTTTGTGTTGCTAAAATCTCTTTACCGATAAAGTCATGATTAAAATTGACTACCCATCCTAAACCAGCTTCTAAGGGCGTTATTTCTTCATTCATATCTTGCCCATACAACCCCATACAGGCTTCTAAACGAAGGGTATCACGACTACCTAAACCACAAGGAGTAACGTTTTTTTGTAGAAAATCTTGCCATAATTTTTGAGCTATAACAGGAGTTGTCATAATTTCAAAACCATCTTCTCCAGTATAGCCCGTACGAGCAATAAAAACTGTCTCCCCGTCAATGTCGGTGGTAAGATGCCCAAAACTAGGGAGGGTAATTAAATTTGGGGTGATAAGGGGATTAAGATATTCAACCGCTTTTTTTCCTTGAAGGGCGATTAAAGCTAAATCTTGTGAATTGTCTTTTAATTCAATGTCTTGACTCTTAAGGTTTTCTGTTAACCATGCCCAATCTTTAAGGGTAGTTGAGGCGTTGACAATTAAGATGCCTGATTCAATATTTTGTTCATTTTCCCCTTGATAGTAAAAAATAATATCATCAATGATGCCCCCTTTATGGTTTAATAAAACTGAATACTGGGCTTTTCCCGTGTCTAAAGTGGTTAAGTCAGAAGGTATAAGATAATTTAAACTTGATCGTAAATTCTTTCCTTTTAATGAAAACTTCCCCATGTGAGAAATATCAAACATACCCACAGATTCTCTTACCGCTTGATGTTCTTTTTTCAAGCTACTATATTGTAAAGCCATTTCCCAACCAGCAAAGTCAGTAAATTTACCATAGGATTGATATAAAGAATAAAGAGGAGTGCGTAATAATTTTGACGATTCAGTCATGTGATGAATGGGAAAAATTAATTAATAATTCTTAATTATCCCACGAAGTTTAGAAATTAGGCATTATTTGATCTCAAACTGAGGTAAAGTTAGTAATCTTCCAGTAAAATTTCTCCATCAGTAACTTTTTGCTGTAATTCTCGCCAAAGTTGTGCTTCTTCGGGGGTAACAATGTTATCTTGATAAATAGCTTTTTTAATCATGTCACTTTCTGCACGGGATAACTTACCATCAGCTAAGGCGTTGTCAATTATTTTTTTGATTTTGTTAATATCATCAGACATAATTTATTAATTTTATTCAATTATTTTAGTGCATCAATATTCTAGCTAAACTTACGCAAAAATCAATTATTTATTCTTGATTAACTTTTTCTATTACTTTTTTACGAGGGCGAAAAATTCCAGACATAATAATACCTGTTGCTACCATAGCGATTAATCCTAAACCATTGAGAAGCACATAAAAAACTCGTAAGTCTTTGCCTAAAAATTCTCCTTGATGAATAAATAAAATCATTTCTCCAAATTCATCGGAAGCGCCAAACCAACTTCTAGCTACTCGATAAAATACTCCAGTAAATGCGGTTATAAATAAAGGTAAAAAGACGATAGGTGCAAATTTGCGGTGTAATTTTCTTAAAGTTTTAGTATCCATAAATCGACTCAACATTCTTGATTTTGCTTAATGATTCTGAGTATAAAGAAGAAAAGTAAAGATGTGGGGAAGACGAAAATAAATTAAAACCCATCGATGAGAGATAAGGAAAGGAGGTGATGAGGTGATGAAGTGAGAGAAAAGATTGCTTTAATTGTAACTATAGCGTAACAATCATGGCTCTTGATGAGTTAGTATGCTAAATTAGTTAAAAAAAGCGGATTTGGGAAAAGGGAAATATCAAATATTTAATAATCATTAAGAGGTATAAACAAAAAATAGAATTCCTTGAAAGGGAGGATTTAGGGGATTGATGATATTAGCGATTAACACAAAGAGGTAAATAAATAGAAAAAAGACTTCCTTTTCCTAATTCACTTGCAACGGTTATTTTACCACCATAATTAGTGACAATTTTTTCTGCAATAGCTAATCCTAATCCTGTGCCGTCTTGACGATAATTTCTACCATTTTCTCCTCGCCAAAAACGTTGAAAAATATGCTTTAATTCAGTTTCTTTAATACCGATACCTGTATCTTTAACTTTTATCACTGCATAAGCGTTATTTTTTTCTAGGGTGATAGTTATTTTTCCGCCTTCTGGAGTATATTGCAAAGCGTTATTCAAAATAATACTAAATAGTTTTTGTAAATGGTTTATGTTTCCTTTGACTAAGGCATTATCTATTAAGTGAGATTCTAAAGTAATTTCTTTCGACTTAGCTTGTATTTCCGCAAAATCGAGTAAATCTTCCCACATTTCTTCAATAGGAATATTAAATAATTCTTTTTCTCTTTCTATCTCTTCATTATCCATTCTTGCTAATAAAAGTAAGTCACTAACTAATATCGTCATTTGTTTAGTAGCAGAAGTAATAGCTTTAATTTTTGTCAAATCTGAGGAATCAATTTTTTCGGGATGAGATAAAATAACTTCTGTTGATGTGGTGATTACGGTTAAAGGTGTGCGCAATTCGTGAGAAGCATCGGCAGTAAATTGTCTTAATTCTTGAAAACTAGCTTTGATGGGTTTTAGAGATTCTTGAGTTAGAAAAATTGCCCCTCCAGTGCTTAATATTAGGGCAAAAATTCCTGTAAAAATTAAACTCCATTGCAATAATTGTAAATTTTTCTCTAAGGTTAAGGTTGATTCTGTTACTTTTATATAACCGATTAATTTTGCTGGTTTATTATTGTTATATACAGGTAAAATTAAGGAAAAAAGATGATTTTCTTTATCATAGTTTTTAGTAATATTTTTATCTGTAAAATTATCCCAATTAGTTAACAAATTACCTTCTTTAATTAATAGTTCATGTTTTTCATTAAACCATTGTATTGATTGATTTTTCTCGGCAAATAAATTTTTAGATGTTACTTGATTATTATTTTCTGATTTGTTAATTAAATCTGCTAAAGTTAGAGTAGAAGAGGCTTGATGATAATATTCTTCATGTTCATGTTTAACTAATTCTAAAATTTTACTAGCATTTTCTGCCCATCTTGACATATATTCTTCAAATTGTTTATATAAATGATGAGCAATAATGTTATAAACCACTAATCCTGATGCG
>NZ_VRZC01000023.1 GCF_016743215.1 Geminocystis sp. GBBB08 | reverse complement strand
GAAATACTTTTAAGACCATTCAAAGTTATTATAATCTCATTATTCGCACCGCTTCTAATATAGTTAATCACCAAGAAAAACAGAAATTTTTAAAAGTAGTTTATCAAAACTTTTATAAAGCCTATAATCCCAAAGAAGCCGATAGATTAGGGATAGTTTATACTCCGAATGAAATTGTTAAATTTATGGTAGAAAGTACCGATTATTTATTAAATAAACATTTTACAAGGGGCTTAAGCCCATTGTCTCTAAGAGATAAAGGTGTTGAAATATTAGATCCCGCTACTGGTACAGGTACTTTTATTACTGAAATTTTAGAGTTTTTATTGCCTAGGGATATTGAATATAAATATAAAAATGAGATTCATTGTAACGAGATTTCTATCTTACCTTATTATATAGCAAACCTTAATATTGAGTATTCTTATCAACAAAAAACAGGGAAATATTTAGAGTTTATTAATATCTTTTTACTGGAAACTTTAGAGCATACTAATTTTAGTGGTAAACAGTTTGATTTATTTTCTATGAGTCAAGAAAATACTGAGAGAATAAAAAGGCAAAATGAGAGCAAAATATCGGTTATTATTGGTAATCCACCTTATAATGCTAACCAACAAAATGAAAATGATAATAATAAAAATCGCAGTTATGAAGCCATTGATAAACGAATAAAAGAGACTTATGTTAAGGAAAGTACAACCCAAAAAACAAAAGTTTATGATATGTATTCTCGTTTTTATCGTTGGGCAAGTGATAGGTTAAATAATGAAGGAATTATTGCTTTTATTACTAACAATTCTTTTAGTGATGCTAGAACTTTTGACGGTTTTAGAAAGTGTTTAGAGCAAGATTTTAATTTTATTTATATTATTGATTTAGGGGGAGATGTCAGAAAAAATCCTAAATTATCAGGTACAACTCATAATGTTTTTGGTATTAAAACAGGGGTTGCTATTCTCCTTTTAGTAAAATTTAAAAATAATGATAATAAGTTACCCGCTAAAATATTTTACACCAGAAGACCAGAATTAGAAATAGCTGAGGATAAATTAAAGTTTTTAAGTGCAAATAATTTAGAGTCAATTAATTTTGAGACTATTAATCCTGATAAAAATAATAACTGGATAAATTTACCAGATTATAATGATTTTGAAAGTTTATTGCCTTTAATAAATAAAGAGACTAAATTATCTAAAAATGAAGATGATGAAAAAGCTGTATTTAAGTTATTTTCAGTGGGAGTTAATACTGCTAGAGATGAATGGGTATTTGATGATGATAAAAAGAATTTAATAGAGAAAATCATTTATTTTATTAATACTTATAATTCTTTAGCAAAAATAAATATCAAAAATAATAAAGATAGAGAATATGATATAAATTACAGTTTTGGTGATGTTATTAAATGGAGTGCATCCTTAAAAAATCATTTTATTAATAATATTTTATTAGAATTTCAGGAAGATTTTATAATTAAATTTAATTATCGTCCTTTTATTTCAAAATTTTATTATGGTGATAAATCATTGTCGGATAGACTAACATCTAATCACTATGAAATGTTGACAAAATCTTTAGATAAAAATAATTTAATTCTAAATATTTCTGGTAATGGTGCTAGTAAATCTTTTCAAACTTTAATCTCCAAATTTTTAACGGGATTTGATACACTAGAAAAAACTCAATGTTTGTCATTGTATAGATATGAAAAAGGAGAAAGAATTGATAATATAACTAATTGGGGATTAGAACAATTTAGAGATAATTATGGAGATAAAAACATAGGAAAAGAAGATATATTTAACTATGTTTATGGAGTTTTACATAACCCTGAATATCGTCAATTATATGAACTAAATTTAAAGAGAGAATTTCCCAGAATACCTTTTTATAATGACTTTTGGCAGTGGACAAATTGGGGTAAACAATTAATAGAATTACACCTAAATTATGAGACAATTAAGCCTTATGAATTAAACAGAATTGATATATCTATAACAAGGGGCTTAAGCCCTTTGCCTGAAAGTAGTTCGTTGCCTAAAAATAATATACCTAAACCTAAGTTAAAAGCAGATAAAATTAACCATAAAATTATCCTTGATGAAGTCACAACCTTAACAGAAATACCCCCAGAAGCATGGGAATATAAACTAGGTAATCGTAGTGCAATTGAATGGATATTAGATCAATATAAAGAGAAAAAACCCAAAGATAAAACGATCGCCCAAAAATTTAATAATTATCGCTTTGCTGACTATAAAGAGCAAGTAATAGACTTATTAATGAGAATTACTACCGTCAGTATTGAAACAATAAAAATAATTAACCAAATGAATAAAAATAATTAACCAATCTTGAGACGAGCGATCGCCACTAATATCCTTACTTCCGTAGATTCTAAATAAATTGACAAAAAAAACCGACATTGTTAGTGTCGGCAAATATTTGTTGTCGTTTAATCTTGAGGAAATCTATGCAGGGCGTTTCCAATGTTTCTCTGTAAGATTTCTTTACAATTATTGTAACAGTAAGTACATATTTTGTAAAATTTTTTTTCGACAATTTTTGATCTTGATCAAATTAACTGATTTCTGAACTGGTTTTCTGAGAGAGATTATTACTTAAAGAGTTTATTGATACTGTTGTTTTACTGCTATTGTTATGGACAATTTCTCCGCTATTGGGGCTAACAATGCCTCCTGAAATTAAAACTTTAAAAGCATCTTCAATGGAAATCGAAACATTGATAACGTCTTCTTCTGGTACTATGGCATACCATCCTGATGTAGGATTAGGAGTGGTAGGAATAAAAACACTTAACGTTGGTTTATCCAATTTTTCTTGAAACATATTACTAACTTTACCAGTAATAAATCCTACACTCCAAACACCTTGACGGGGATATTCCACCATGACAACTCTTCTAAATTTTGTTTCAGAATCTTGGAATAATGTCTCTAAAATTTGTTTCAGGGTTTTATAAATTGAACCAGCTAAGGGAATCCCTTGTAATATTTTTTCCCCCAAATCTAATAACCATCTACCAGCGATATTTCTCGCCATTAAACCAATTACTAATATGAACAAAAAAGGCACAGTTAATCCAATGGAAAAGTTTAGTAAATTAGTAACAATCGGGTTAAGGCTATCAAAGGGATTAATTTGTTTTGGTATTTCCGTAAGAAATTTAATCACCCAGTTAGCAATGACGTAACTTAACCAAATTGTTGTTGCTAAAGGAATAACTACTAACAATCCAGCAATCAAATCATTTTTTAAATCTTGCTTTATGCGTTGCAACACAACTTCCCTATCTCTATTTATTTATCTATAATGATCCCATTATAAAGGGAAATAGCCCTAACCTAACATATTGTGTGAAGTATCATAACTATCAATGAAATATAATTGTTAATTGTTCATTAGTCATTAATTTAACTGACTTTTGTCATCATCATTTGTAATCCTAGCCAACCGATGACAATATAGGAGATCGCCAACATAAAACTACTAATAGAGGTGCGTAAACTTTGTTTTAAGGCTAAAGTTTGTGCTTTTGTTTTTTCTTTTTCTACTACTTGTTGTAATTCTGATTGTAGCTTTGTTTGCACTTCTTGTATTTTCGCTTTTAACTGATCTGGTTTTTTTGACAATTCTAAAATTTGTCGTAATTCATCTCGTTGAGCAGTAATTAACTGTAACTGTTGAGGATCAATTTTTTGACCTTGTATTACTCCTCCGGCCTCGATGACTTGATTTCTTTGCTCAATTTGTAGCTTTAATTGTTCAGGATTTTGAGAAATAGCTTCTAATTGGGCAATAAAACCTTGAATTTGAGCTTCTTGTTGTCCCATTTTTTGATTAATTTGAGCCATTAAATCCGTGCTAACACCATTCAGATTAACTAAATGTAACGGTACTAAAATTAAAAATAATAACCCTAAAATACTTGAAAGAATAAAAACAGGAAGACGAATCTTTCTGCCTGATTTTTGATTATTATTATCATTAATCCACCATCCTATCAATAATATAGCAATGGCAATTAAAGGAACAATACCTCGATCAACTAAATTATTAGTAATATTTATTTGCCAATTTTGATCATCTAATTGTAAAGGAATTAAGAGGAAAAGATAATCAATTAAAGAAGAAATTAAGAGAATGCCTCCCACTAATGTTAAGGAGAGACTAATAAAAGCAGAAGTAATTTTCATAGTTTAAGTTTTACTAAATATTATCAATTATCTTAGTTATAGAGTACGATTTATTCTATCCAAGTACTTATCAATTATTTTAAATTTGCCCTAGCATCCATTACCGCTAGGAAAAAAGATATTATTGTTAAAGGAACACTAATCGCTAAAATAATAGTCGTATTTGTTTGACCTAATTGCGGTACTCCCGATGTTAATTCAAACACAGAACCAACTGAAGCGATCGCCGTTATACAAGAAACAAGTAGCAATACGCCACTTTTAGGAGTCATATACATAAATAATTATTAATAGTTATTGAGTTATTGATCTTAGATGTTTTGAACACAATTATTAATTATCTACCAAAGCGGATAATTTGCCTATTTGTTCATTACCTTTGACATCCAATTCACTATAACAAAAAAAGATTTTTTCTGTAACTCTAGCTAATAAATCTTGTATGATTCTGATTATTCTTTCATTTTCTGATTCTAATTCTTCCCCAATAGCATTAGAGTTTGGTTTCCATGATTTTAAAAAGATAGGTGAAGCTAATAATTCTCCACTTTGACTCCAATAATTACTGCCCACATCTAACCAAAATTGCCAACGGTGATAAGTACGAAGGGAACGATATTGATATACTGAAGCCATAGCCACTGCTTTAGGTTCAACAGCAGTTAAAGGAGGTATAATTGCCATTGGTAAAGGATTAGCACTAATTGTACCTTTGCGTAATAAATGAATTAATTGCCTTAGTATATCGTTGATCTGATGATTTTTTAACCGTTGTTGTATTTCCCAAAAATGTTGAGCAGTTTCTCTAAATTCTCTAAGAGTAGCTAATTGACTATAATTTAACTTATCCACTTTCAAGAAAAAATGCTCTAAAATGTCATCAGTTATGGCTAAAAGGTGATTATTTCCCCTGTTAATTTTTTCTCTATTTTTATCAATCCATTCTCGAATTTGATTATAAGATTCTAAACTTTGATAAGTTAATCTATCCCATCGTGGAAATGATTGTACAGTTAATAAACTAGGGTAATTTATATCAGGAGAATAACAATAATCTACCAATAAACCTCCTCGTACTAAATCAATATTTTCCCATGATAAAATAACCAACATTTCCGTGATCATTTCCTTTTCTAATAATCTACCATTACCTTGATATAATAAAGTTAAAAGAGTTAAAGTACTGCGAATTAAAGGAGAAGTAATTAACGGGCGTTGTTCATTTATCGGTTTAACTTCAATACCATGATCCTTCAGATAATTAATAATAGTATATCGTGCAATTTCGTCTAATCCGGGTGCAATAATCACAATTTCATCAGCTTGAATTTCACCTGATTTGATTGATTTAACAATAAATTCTGCTGTTTGATTTAATAAATCTCCTCTTGAATTATCATTAATAATATGTCTAACATTATCTATTATTTTTTGTTGAGTATAACCTTGATTAATAATTTCTAAAATGAGAGTTTCCACTTTAACTCTTAAACTATTTATCTGATTAATAACTAAAGATTCTTGATGACAAAATTTAGCTAATTCTTGCAAATATTGAGGATCTGCACCTAAACCTAAAGAAATTTTACCGTTTTGATTATAAGTAAAAACTGCGGTTTTTTTTTCCGTTAAAAATACCTTAGCTAAATCGGCCATCATGGCTGGATAATCGTCCACATCATCAGCAAAAATAGCTTGATAATTGTCTTTTAAATAAGATTGATAATAATTATTTGGTAATAGATAAAGTCCATAAAGTTCATAAATTAATCCATAACTTAACAAACCTTTTTCTAAACACCATTTACGCCATTGTAAAATTAATTCTTGAATTAAATTAATAAAAATTTCTCTTTTATTTATATTAATAATTTTCGATTCTAATAAACGATCGCCAATTTTTTCAGGAGAAATTCCTTCTGCTGTTGCTAACTGTAAAAAATCTAAAATACGTCTGACACAATTATATTCATTGCCAAATATCCCAATTAATTCAACATTTAAAGATGATTGCCATAACTGAGTTGCCAATTCTTGCTCAGTTTCTGGGCGTAAACGTATAGGTAATTGTGACGGTAAATTTAATTGTTGACAAAGTAAAGGATAAAAAAGTATCACATCTTCCATCATTAATGCTAAAGGAGTTTTTATTTTCGTCTGATAACTATTACTATTGAGACTTAAAAGTATTTTAATCAGAGTTTTTTTACTCTCACCATTCGCACATAAAATTAATGGTTTTTCCAGAAAAGATGATGTTTCTAACCATTTCACCATTAAAGAAGCTAAACGGGTTGTTTTACCACAACAACTATCACCAACAATCCAAATGGGCGGAGATTCGAGAATAGACAAGGGCTAAATTTTGACGATGATTTCTCATTAATTATAACAATTAACAATTAACAATTAACAATTTGAGCTATCAGCAGATATATAGCAATTTTCACATAAGCGAGGTACGAGCAAGGGGCTAAAATCCTTTGTTAGCAAGGCAAGATTTATAAACAATATATTATTGTCTGATCATTTTTGTCTTAATTGTAATTAAATTATAAGGGCGATCGCACTAGAAAAATTAACTTTTGACTCATTCAAACGATTTTGACTCAAGTGATAATCTCTGGCTAGTTGATATAATTGGATTAGGCAAAAATTAATACTGCTGAGTCAATAAATGTTTTAATCATAATTAGGGGTTGCCTCATAGTGGTGTCGTGAACATAGAGAAGAGCGGATTTGCGAATAGGAAAGAGTTTTAATAGTTTTTGTTGAGTATGTAAAATACATATTAATTACACTATATTTAACTAAACAAAGGGTTTAAAGCCCTTACCTCCCAATTTTTAATGATTTAAATTGCTATAATTCCTAATTTTTAATGGTTTGATGGGCTAAATAAGCTAAATAAAAGCAAATAATAGCATTAACTAATAAGAAAATTTGTGAAGTTAAGCCATAACCTAAACCCCAAACTATAGGATTAGTAAAAGCGGTAATTATTAAGCAAGAAGTAACCCCTAAACTCGTGCCAATAGCAAAGTATTTGAGTTGTGGATGACTTAAAAATAAAACAATTAAAATAAAAGGAATTAAAGCACTAGCAAAGAAAGGATTTAAACTATTTGTACCCATGACTACGTTACCTAATTCTGGCACGGAACTGCCCATTAAACGAAAAGGCCATTGAGGTAAATCAAAGATATATAATCCTTGTAGGAAAAATAAACCACTGCTACCGGTGACTAAACCAGTGGCTAAACTAAGATTAAAGGTAAGATAGTTACGCAAAAACCACGCTAATAAATATGAACCTAAAACCATACCTAACTTTGGTAATAAGGTAATTGTACCGCCATCGATCCAAAATCCGGGGTTTAAGTAACCACTGTTTTTCAACCATCGTAAAAAGTCTCTTGGGGTAATTTGCCCTTTTAATGCCAGTTTAACGGATTGAGCCGCATCTAATTGTCCTGCACCATAATGATTTAAAGGATCTTTTTCGATTTTACGCGCAGATTTGACCAAAATTTCTCGAATTTCATCGGGATTTTGAATACCTGTTGATTTTATTAACGCTGCTACTCCAGCAACGTGAGGGGAAGCCATGCTTGTGCCTTGAAAACCGATCAATGCGGGTTGTTGATTCTCTCCTGAGATAGTTTCTTGAATAATTTTACCTGTTTCGCTACCTCCTGGTGCACTTATATCTACTCCGGCGCCAAAATTAGAGTAAGGTGCTTTATTCCCAATAGAATCTGTAGCCGAAACGCTAATTACTAGGGGATAACGAGCAGGAAATGATGCACTATTTCGATTTTCGTTACCAGCGGCGGCAATAATTACCACTCCTTTATCATGGGCATATTTGAGGGCATCACGCATTAATTGGCTATCTCCTCCTCCTCCTAAACTCATGTTAATGACATCAGCTTTGTTGTCGGCGGCGAATTTAATGGCTTCGGCTATATCTGCCACTGTGCCACCATTGACTCCTAAGACTTTTAAGGGCATAATTTTGGCTTTATAAGCTATTCCTGCAACCCCATAGTTATTATTAGTGGATTGAGCGATCGTACCGGCAACGTGTGTACCATGCCCTACGTCATCTGAAGCATCAACTTTATCATTAACGAAATCATAGCCTTCCACGAATTGAGTTTGATCAAAATCTGGCACTTTGGTTACGCCGGTATCTATTACCGCAACGGTTACATCTTCTCCTTTTGTTTCATCCCATGCTTGTTCAATATTTATACTACGCAAGTTCCACTGTTGTGTATAAGCAGGATCGTTGGGTACTTCTAAGCTATGATAAAGATAATTTGGCTCAATATATTCTACTTCTTTTTTCAAAGGTGATCGACGTAGGTTTTTGAGGGTATTTTGATCACCTTCGACAATATAAACTCTTTCTTCAGTGGAAAAGATACTATTTAAAATGGGTATTTCTTGAACTTTTGAGGTAATAAATTGAATATTTTTTTCTAATTCTGTAACGGGAATATCTTGACGAAAATTAATAATGATGGAGTTAAATTCTCCTTGATTTGCTAATCCTTTGAAATTAAATAAAGCAAATCCTAAACCGATTAAAAAGATAGAAATGAGTAATAGTTTTTTCATAGTGATTACGGAGTAGCGATGATTCACTATTATAAACCTTATAATGCTTTTAGTATTAGATCAAGCAGGAGCTGATGAAACAACAAGAATTAATCAAAGGTTTAACTTGTTATCATTAGGTGGCCAAAAACGAGAGACCTTATTTATAACTAATTATCCGAACTTGATATTATTTGGGTCTGATTTATGTTTAAATCCCGTTCATTGCTTCCACATTAAATCATGGATAATTTGACAATTTCTGAACAAAAAAAACTTTTAAGAAAACAATTTATTGAAAAACGGTTACAACTTACTCCCTCACAATGGCAGATAAAAAGCGATCACCTGTGTCAAAATTTAGTAAATAGTGAAATTTTTAATCAAGCAAAAGTCATCTTAAGTTATCTTAGTTTTAAACAAGAACCTGATTTAAGTTTATTACATCAACAACAAAGTTTTATTTGTGGTTTACCTCGTTGTCAAGGAAAAAGTTTAATGTGGCATCAATGGCAATGGGGGGATAAATTACGACCAAATTCTTACGGTATCTATGAACCTTTGCCTAATTATCCTTTAATTGATATTACTACCGTTGATCTCATTTTAGTTCCGGCGGTGATGTGCGATCGCAATGGTTATCGATTAGGTTATGGAGGCGGTTATTATGATCGAATGTTAGAATTACCATCATGGCAAAATATTCCGACTATAGGTATTGTTTTTAATTTTGCTTATGTGCCTCAGTTGCCTTATGAATCATGGGATAAACCTTTAAACTATATTTGTACAGAATCAACAATGATAGAAAAAGTCAAAAATTAAGGAACAAAATTAGCAAAACTACCCGTCACAGGGTACAGTTTGTTAGACTGACAATGAGTAAAATCAAAATTATATTAAATTACAATGAATGTATTAAAAATTAAAAATAAAGGTTTTTGGGCAACATTAGCATTAACAGCAACATTAATAACAGGATTGCCCTATGTTGTCTCAGCACAAAGTAACCCCGGATTAACTATTTTTAGCGGAGTTGATCGTCAAGATATACTTAATTATCACTTAGATTTTGGAGGAAAATCCGGAGGTTGGGATCGTTATCGTCTAAGAATACCAGGTAAAAAGATTACTCAAGGAGTGTCTAAATTTTTCATTAGTTATCCTGATTATTTTACCGGTAAATTTGATCTTAAATCCATTGAAGTTCGAGTCAAAGATAAAAAATTACCTATTAGAGAAATTGTATGGGATCAAGAAAGTCGTATTATTGAAATTGACTTAGAACAACCTTTACTGGAAAGTAATAAAGTTGAATTAGTCTTTTCTAATGTAAAAAACCCAGAAAACGGGGGTACTTTTTATTTACAAGGGCAAATTTTAACACCAGGACAAGTACCTTTAAGATTAAATGTAGGTACATGGATTTTAAGTATTAGCAATTAATCATTAGACTTCTTACAACTTACAACCAGTGGCAGGAATTCGTGAAAAGTGAATAAAATTGATCTTACAGCGCTTTTCAAATTAGTAAACCACACCCTGATCGATCTTACCTAAGTTCAACTTTATAGTCATTTTAAATAAGAATGAAACAGTTTAATAATATTAAAAATTCTCAAAAACCTTGATTGGTGGGCAGTGCATCGCCCTACATAATTTTTCTAACTGTCTCAGTGTTATTTTAACTAACTATAATAGACTTCTCCAAAAAATCTGATTTTAACTCAGGGATCATTAAAAACATAGCCTAAATTCATAAATAGCTTATTAGAATTGATTGAATTTAATTATTGGAGATGTCTAATAAACTGATGGAGGCAAGACAGGGAGGGAAGGAATCTCAGGTGAGTGATAAGGAGAGGGGGGAAGATTGTTCTCAAAATAACTCAAGATCTAAATTAAATTTAATAAATAATTATCGAAAATCAATTTTAATAATGTTTAAGTGAATTTTCTCCTAGTCTCCTCATCACCTAGTCTCACCTTTTAGGTTAATTCAGATATTTTTTCAAAATTAATAATAAAACTTTTTCATCAGGCGGTTTAGCCATAAAATCCGTTGCTCCAACTAATTTTGCCCTAGCTCGATCAATATTGGTATCTTGTCCCGTTAAAATAATAATAGGTGTTTTCTCAAAGATCGGTGAATTACGCAAAAATTGACAGACACTATAACCATTAGCATTCGGCATATTAATATCTAACAAAATTAACTGGGGTTGATGTTCAATTAATTGAGAAAAACCGTGCATTGGCTCAGGAATTGCTAAGACTTCATAACCAGCTGGGATAAGAATTTTTTTGATATTATGGGCGACAACAGGACTATCATCAATACAAGCAATCAGAAGGGATTTTTTTTGAGCAGTTTTACTTTTAAATGAAGGAGTAGATTTTTTTTCTTGAGTTTCTTCGACAACTTCACTTTTAATGGATACTGGTTGGGGATTTGATATGTTTAAGTCGGGAATCTCTTTAAATTTGACGACACCTTTACGAATATAGGGAATTAATAAACTACCTAATTCATTAATCGATTTTTTATTTTTTAAGGCTAAATCCCATAAGCTTAACTTGCCGTCTATAGTATCAAGCAACCAAGAAAAAGATTCATTTGTCTGACTGGTTTTGCCCATTGGTGCTAAGGTAGGGCTTAATGTTTTTAAACCTTGAGCATCCCAATCTTCTCTTAATTTACAGGCATTTTCGATCACAAGATTAACTTCTTGATTAGATAAAGCTAATACTAAAGCTAATCCTGATTGACTTTTAATTTTATCTTGCCACTGCATTTCTAAGTCAAGATACCCGGATAATTCAAAAAAAACCTCTTCTGCCACGGTGCGAATAATGTCTTTAACCTGAGTCATGCCGATTTTCTTGTGTGCTAATTCATGAGAAAATAGCTGATATTCCCAGGGCTGCTCATCCTCAAAGGTAATTGATTTTATTTCGGTATGAATACCTGCTTTTAATAATGCTCTTTTCCAACGTCTTACTCTATGTTTGTATATGACTGTATAAATTAATTTTCCAGAAAAAAAATGAATCTCTCCGATAACTTCTTTATATTTACATACTAAAACGCCATTTTTACTTTCTTTTGCTAAAGTATTAATAGTTTCTTTTAATTTTGATACTGTATTGGTTTTAATTAGCATTTTACCCTCTTGATCTCATTAATCTGAATAAAGACTGACATTCTGGGCATTTCCCCGTTATTAAAAATCATAACGGACAATTCTTGATTTTTTCAGTTCCCTTCTTAAACCACATTTTTCCTGCCCACTTTATGAAGAAGGAATCTTGCCTTGTAATAGAAACGTCAAAATATCTAGTGTTAAACCTATGACTATGTACGGAAGTAGTATTGCTATATCCCTACATCCCTACTAATAGCTTACTTGATCTCTAATTCCCTGTTAAAGTTGGAGTACGCTCTTCCTAAAAGCCCCTCTCGGTAATACTTTTTTGCTCAAAGTTCTTTATCCCTATATGTAACTATTTTAAACTTAATTCTGTTGATCAGAACAAAATAACTTAAATAACTTAAATAACTTAATAATTACCTATTTTATGTACGTTAACCTTGATAATCAATAGACTTTTCCAAGAAGTTCCGGCAACGATGCACCGATGCACTCTTGCAATACAGATAAGAATTCATGAAATATATGTTAAATTGATTTTATTTTTAATTGTTGGGAATGTGTAATCAATCTCACTGTAAAAATGACGGCTTTTTGATCAAATTGTTTGTAAGTGGTTCTAAAGATGATAAACTGAGGGCTTATAATTAATCTGACAATGCACAGATTACTGACATCAGTTTTCCCATTTATCCATAAGAGTAACAATAGTGAGCTTTTGCCTACTTGGGTAATTTTATTCTCTAGTTTTTGTTACTAATTAACATAATTAATTTAAAAATTATTTTATTCATCTACTTCTCGAATACTAATTATTAGCAATTCATCTTAGTTTATATAATATGTCAACTTTACATGGTAGCTTTTTAATAAAAAATGAGCAAAAATATTTTTTTATTTGGAGTGAAGAATGGAAACAATTAGAAAAGGAAAAATATGATTTAGAAGCTGAATATTTATATCTTTATCCTTTTTTACTTGAGCAACCTAATATTTTATATTCATTGTTAGAAAAATATGGTTATACAGATGCTTTTAAAAAATATCAAAATAAATTAAATGAAATTTGGCAATGGGAAATGGTGCTGTTTCCTTCTCAGAAAAAACCTAAATCTAAAACAGTTATTCCTCTTTTATATGAACAATTTATTGCTATTAATAATAAACTAAGTACGGTGATTTTATATCCTTGGGAAGTAGTTGGTTTTAAGCTAGATATTTTTGAATTATTAATTTTTTTTCCAAAATTACCTTTAAGTAAAGTTGACTATATTGGCTCAGATTTACGTTTTTGGAGTCATGTTTATCGATGGAGTTTAGATTTAATTTGTCGGCAAAAATTTTTACCCGGTATAGATGATAAAAATAAGAGTTTTTGGCAACCTTTATTAGATAGTAATATTGATCAAAGTCGTCTGGCAAAATTTATACAATTAATGCCTTCTCTGTGCCGATGTTATGTGGAATCAGAAGATGATTCTGTTATTCCTCCACAAGAATTAATTTTAGATTTTTTAGGTACAATTTTAGATGCACAGGTAAGAAAACTTTTAAATAATTATTCTCCTCTGCCTAATAATGATTTAATTATTCAGCCTTGGTTAGAATCTTTAAATAGTACTGAAAATTTTACTACTAATTTACCGTTATTAGATAGTAAAAGATTAAAAACGGCTTTTGATAATTGGACATTACCCATTCAAGATAACTTAATTACATCAGAGCATCAATTAGTTAAAAAACAGTATCGAATTTGTTTTAAATTACAACCTCCTATTAATCAAAATCAAACAGATAATTATGAAAATTGGAAATTAAATTATTATTTACAAGCATTAGATAATCCTGATTTTTTATTACCTACTGAACAAATTTGGCAACATTCTTATTCTGAATTGGATATTGATGATCGTACCATAGAAAATCCCCAAGAAATCATTTTAAAAGGTTTAGGATTAGCTAGTAGATTTTATGAACCTATTGCTAAAAGTTTACAAGAATCTATGCCTAATTTTTGTACTTTAAATGCCATTGAAACCTATCAATTTATTCGTGGTGTTGTTTGGCAGTTACAAGATAATGGTTTAGGGGTAATTTTGCCTAATGGTTTAGCTAGTGGTGTTGATGAAAAACGCTTAGGAGTAAAAATTGAAGCGAAAGTTAATCTCAAAAAAGGAGAAAGATTAAACTTAAATAGTCTGTTAAATTATAATTTAAAAGTTGCTGTTGGTGATAAAACTTTAACGAAAAAAGAGTTTCAAAATTTACTGGCTCAAAAATCTCCTATAGTAGAAATAGATGGACAATGGTTAGCCTTACAACCTGCTGATGTTAAAGCGGCGGAAGACATTTTAAATCAAACAGAAAATAATATTAATTTAACTGTTGAAGATGCTTTAAGATTAAGCAGTGGCATGAATGAAACTATTGCTAAACTACCAGTAATTGCTTTTGAAAGTAGTGGTGCATTAGCTGATTTAATTAATAGTATTAATGATAATCAAAAAATTGATGTTTTATCTACACCTGAAAGTTTTCAAGGTACTTTACGCCCTTATCAACAAGTAGGATTTAGTTGGTTATATTTTTTAGAAAAATGGAATTTAGGAGCGTGTTTAGCTGATGATATGGGTTTAGGAAAAACTGTACAATTAATCGCTTTTTTATTAACTTTAAAAGAAGAAGAATTATTAACAAAACCTAGTCTTATTGTTTGTCCTACTTCTGTTTTAAATAACTGGGAAAGAGAAATTCAAAAATTTGCACCATCATTGAAAGTAATTATCCATCACGGAGAGCAAAGAAGTAAAGAAAAAATATTTTTAAAAATGGCTAAAAAAGTTGATGTTGTTATTACCAGTTTTGCCTTAATTTTTCGTGATTTTGAGACTTTAAATATGGTAGAATGGCAAGGTGTTATTCTTGATGAAGCTCAAAATATTAAAAATCCCCAAGCGAAACAAACTCAAGCAGTACAAGAGTTAACATCAGAATTTAGAATTGCTTTAACAGGCACTCCCGTGGAAAATCGTCTCTCAGAATTGTGGTCAATTTTGCAATTTTTAAACCCCGGATATTTAGGTACACAACAATTTTTTCAACGGCGTTTTACTATCCCTATCGAAAAATTTGGAGATCAACATTCTTTACAAACTTTACGATCACTGGTACAACCTTTTATCTTAAGAAGGTTAAAAACCGACAAAAATATTATTCAAGATTTACCTGAAAAACAGGAAATGAATGTTTATTGTGGTTTATCATCAGAACAAGCTCAATTGTATCAAAATTTAGTGGAAGAATCTTTAGCAAAAATCAATGAAACTACTGGGATTAAACGTCATGGATTAGTATTAACTTTATTGATGAAATTAAAACAAGTTTGTAATCATCCTGCTCATTTATTAAAAGAAGAAAAGCTCGATTTTTCTCCGAGATCTGGTAAATTATTACGGTTAGAAGAGATGTTAGAAGAAGTAGTATCAGAAGGCGATCATAGTTTGATTTTTACACAATTTGCAGAGTGGGGAAATCTATTACAGCCTTATTTAAAGCAAAAACTAGGGGTTGAAGTATTGTTTTTATCAGGGAACACGAAAATAGAAAAACGTCAAGAAATGGTTGATCGTTTTCAAAATGATCCTCAAGGACCACCTGTTTTTATCCTATCATTAAAAGCGGGAGGAACAGGCTTAAATTTAACAAAGGCAAACCATGTTTTTCACTATGATAGATGGTGGAATCCTGCGGTAGAAAATCAAGCAACTGATCGAGCTTTTCGCATAGGACAAAAACAAAATGTACAAGTGCATAAATTTATCTGTAGCGGTACATTAGAGGAAAAAATTAATGATATTTTAGAAAGTAAAAAACAACTAGCAGAACAAACAATTAATACCGGAGAAGATTGGTTAACGGATTTAGATACAGATCAATTAAGAAACTTATTAGTATTAGAAAGAAATGCTATTTTATAAGATTAGCAATATATATCAATATTAGACACGAGTGCAAAATAAAAATTAAAATCTATTTAAGATGAGGAATCATCAATTTTAATAACCATTGCAAGAGTGCCCATTGCCCATTGCCTCGACTTGGTGCAGAAGTCTATTCTCTTGTCAGAATATAAACACTTTATTAGCCAACAAGGGGCTTAAGCTCTTTACCAAGGAATTATTTGATAACTTTGAAATTCTCACAAATGATTTTCGGATAGACAAACTTCTGTTAGGTTTCATTTTTCAACTCGACCTACCATATGTTATAATAAAATATTGTAAGTGCGGGATGTAGCGCAGCTTGGTAGCGTACTTCGTTCGGGACGAAGGAGTCGCAGGTTCAAATCCTGTCATCCCGATTCCTCTCAAGTCTTATGAGGATAAAAGTTACGATCATCTCAGCTAGTAAATTTAATAAAAAGTGAGTTGTCAACTATCTGTAATTGTTAACTAACTAACTAAAATCTTGGAAAGTCTTACAAATCCCATTATTCAAAAAAGTTTTGCCCTGATTGACAACATTATCGGTGAACATCATTTAACCCCTTCGGAGTATAATATTATCCGTCGCATTATTCACACTACTGCCGATTTTGATTTTTTACATCTTCTTCAATGTAACCCTTCTGTAATTGATATTGCGATCGCTACTTTAAAAGCAAAAACTCCCATAATAACCGATGTCAGCATGGTAAAAGAAGGAATCCGTAATATGGTGAGGAAAACTCATCAAAATAAAATAATTGTGGCGGTAAAACAGGCAAAAAAGGTAAAAAAAGGTAAAACTTTGACAGAAACAGGTTTACTACAATGCTGTGAAAAATATCCTCAAGGGATTTATGTCATTGGTAATGCTCCTACTGCTTTGATAGCTCTTTGTAAACAATGCGAGTCACAAAAAATTAAACCCTCTTTAGTTATTGGTGCCCCCGTAGGATTCGTTTCGGTGTTAGAATCTAAAGCATATTTAGCCAAGTTAAATATTCCGCAGATACAAATTATCGGTAATAAAGGAGGCTCAACAGTAGCCGCAGCAATTATTAACGCTTTACTTGTGATGTCAGTTGACAGTTAATAATAAGGGTGGAATAAATAATATTCAACTCCGACAAATTCTTAACTCTTAATTCCTAATTATTTATGCGTATTTATGGTAACAGAGAAATCAAAACTCTCTCTGGTAAAGATACTCGCCCAACTACATCCAAAGTCAGAGAAGCATTATTTAACATCTGGCAAGATAAAATTGAATCCGCTTCATGGTTAGATTTATGTGCTGGTAATGGTACAATGGGGGCTGAAGCCTTATGTCGAGGAGCTTTTGAGGCGATCGCTATTGAAAAATCATCCCTTGCTTGTCAAATAATTAGGGAAAATTGGCAAAAAGTAGCCCATGAGAATCAAGAATTTAAAGTCTTAAGAGGTGATATTTTACACAGATTAAAAGGATTAAATGGACGAAAATTTGATTTAATTTATTTTGATCCTCCTTATGATTGTGATTTTTATAATGATGTTTTAAATGCCGTTTATAATTATCAACTTTTAAAACCTAATATTGGTCAAATTGCAGTGGAATATAATCCCAAAAAATCTAATTTAAAAAATCATCATAATTTACAGTTAATTCAAACGAAATTTTATGGTAATATTGCTCTTAATATTTATGAACATAGCAACACTGTAAATTAAATATAGCGTTTTTCATTATGGTGAAGTCTCTATAAATCTTGCTAACAATCGGATGATCACCCCTTGCCTGTACCTCGCTTATGTGAAAATTACTATTATTATGTATTGATAAACTAAATTTCTAACAAGGGGTTTAAATCCCTTGCCAAACTATTAAAACTCTTTTCAAATGAGCTCTTTCCTCTTCCCTACTTTCATCAAAAAACTTTTTTTAGCATCCTCTACTTATCAAAATTAAGCTAAAACGGGTTGTAAAATAGATTCACTTTTCTTTTGATTATTTAAACTAGATTTACGGCATAAAATTTCACAAGAATTATTCGGACTTTCAATTAATTTTACTTTATCAAGTTCTGCTCCTAATTTGCTGATTGGCTCTTGTAATAATTGAGCTATATAAACAGCGATATTTTCCGCAGTCGGCACAATTTCAGCAAAATAAGGAATATCTTTGTTTAAAAAAGTATGATCAAAAGGTTCGACTACATAATCATCGATAACTTTTTGTAACGCCATTAGATCTATGATCATACCAGTACGGGCATCCATTTCACCGGTTACTGATACTTCTAAATGATAATTGTGTCCGTGACCATTCGGACGAGCACATTTACCATAAATTGCCGTATTTTCTTCAAAACTTAAGTCTGGTAAGGCTAGACGATGTGCTGCACTAAAGTGAGTTTGAACTGTTAAAGTCGCTTCCATATTATTTCCTTTATAATTAACCCAAAGTTGAGAATGTTCGTATAATTGTATGTCTATTAGTGGTAAATAAGGTGATAAACGTTCCCATATTACTTTGGCAATATTTTCAGTTGTCGGTAAAGTTTCCTGAAATTCAAACCATGTATCATTGAGATAACTGTAGTCTAGTTGGCTTGTGACTTCCTGTTTAATTACTTTTTTCACTTCTGAAAGATTTTGCACCATACCATATTTATCTAATTGACCGATAATAGATACATATAAGATATAATTATGTCCATGGCCTGGAAAACGACTATTTGCACCGAATTTGCCTTGATTTTCTTCTTCTGATAACTCTGGCAACCAATAACGATGACTGGCGCTAAATTTCGCCCTACGATTGACGATACATTCCATATAGTAAATAGTGAATAGTTGATAGTTCAGATGATGATTTCTATACTAATTTATCATTGTTTGCTTTACTTTCGTTAATAATTTAACCTGAGTTTGGGCTTAGAAACATAAAAGTTGTGAATTACCTTTAACGAATAAGCTATTAGATCGAACTGACGTTAAAATAGATAAATAATCTTTTTTGATGATTCCTAAAATTACTATGGCTAAAGTTACTCAACGGCGAAAAGAAAATGTTGAAGGAGACTTTTTTGTCGATGATACTTGTATCGATTGTGATACCTGTCGTTGGATTGCACCAGAAATTTTTACTCGTCAGGGAGATAAATCTGCTGTCTATTCTCAACCAGCTACAGCCAAAGAAAGACAGCATTCTTTACAGGCTTTATTATCTTGTCCTACTTCTTCTATTGGTACAATTAATAAACCCCAAGATATTCGACAAATTCAACAAAGTTTCCCTTTACTGATAGATGATAATGTGTATTATTGTGGTTATCATTCTGAAAAATCCTATGGTGCCGCTAGTTATTTTATTCAACGCTTTGAGGGTAATATTTTAATTGATTCTCCTCGTTTTAATACCCCTTTGGTGACACAATTGGAAAAAATGGGTGGTGTTAAATATCTTTATCTTACTCATCAAGATGATGTTGCTGATCATCAACTTTTTCGTGATCATTTTAATTGCGATCGCATTTTACACCAAAATGAGATAAAACGGCAAACAGAAAATGTCGAGATTAAATTAGATATTACCGAACCTTGGACATTAGCACAAGATCTCCTAATTATACCTACTCCTGGCCACAGTAAAGGTCATACAGTTTTATTGTACAAAAATAAATTTTTATTTACAGGAGATCATCTTGCATGGTCAAATAAGATACAGAAGTTAGTCGGTTTTCGGGATTATTGCTGGTATTCTTGGCAAAAAGTAATAGAATCTACAGAAAAATTGACACAATATAACTTTGAATGGATTTTACCCGGTCATGGGCGACGTTATCAAGCATCACCATCAGAAATGCAACGACAATTATCCATTGGTATTGATTGGATGAAAGAAAATACGACAAAAAATAGTTAATATAGCAATCTGACTATGTGAGTTGTGAGATTTAAAGAGGTGTTAGCTATCGGCTATCAGCTTTGACGGTATAGTAAGATTTACATATTTATTTTTTAATCTTTAATTCTTCACTAATGATTTAGGATGGCAATAATTGTTTTATTTAATAATTTAGGTTTGTAGTAAACTTTTTAGACTTAAATAAGTAAAGTCATTACTACTAGCTTTCAGAGATTTATTTATGACTGATATTATCTTAATTTTATTATTTATTATTTTTTTTATTATTTATTATCTAATCATTCCTTATCAAGTTAAAAGAAGAAGAACATTTTTCAAAAAGAGTAGTTTTTGTCCTCATTGGCATCATTTTTTAGAAAAAAATATTTATTTATATCGCATTTTACCTAATAATTTAAAGTTAGAATTACAGGATTATATTAAAGTTTTTTTAGCAGAAAAAGAGTTTATCGGTCAAGATGGTTTTATTATAACTATATATACAAAATTGGCGATCGCCTCTCAAGCCTGTATATTATTGTTAGGTGACAAGGAGAATAGACGCAATTACTTTCCTTACCTTAAATATATTTACGTTTATCCTCAGATGATCATTGAGAATAAAAATAAAAAAGAAAATCCGATAATATTATTAGGTTTATCATCCGTAGGCGATAAAAGTGGTTATGATGGAGTAGTCTATCTCTCATGGGCTGAAATAGCCGAAAAATCTCCATATCCTTCTAAAGGTGAAAATGTCATTTTACATGAATTTGCCCATCAACTGGATCAAGAATTTGGGAACGCAACGGGAATGCCTCGTTTAAAAAACTTACAAGAGAGTTTAATGTGGGGTGAAATTTTTGGCAAGGAATATTATAACCATTGTCAGGCAGTGAAAAACCAACAACCAACCGTCATTGATGCCTATGGTGCTATTAGTAGTGCGGAATTTTTTGCAGTGGTGACAGAGGCTTTTTTCCTTAACTCAAGACTCTTACAGGCTAATCATCCTCTTTTATATGACCAAGTTAGTAAATTTTATGGTGTCGATCCGATACAATGGATTATTAATTATGAATTATGAACTGTGATAAAATTGTGATCAAAATAGTTCAGAAAAAGTTATTGATAAAACTCTATCATAATTAGATAAAAACAAGAAGAATCACTATAGTAAGAATGGAATTATCGGATTTAAAGAGAGATATTAGCATAATCAGTCATCGCCTGGGTAAAACTCAGGACTATCTTTGACATACCCCAGATTAAGGCACAAATTGCTGATTTAGAACAAGTGGCGGCGCAACCTCATTTTTGGGATAGTGGAGATAAAGCCCAACAAACTTTACAACAATTAAATGATGTTAAGTCTAGTTTAGAGCAATTTTATTATTGGCAAAGTAACTTAGAAGATACCAAAGCCATTATTGAGTTATTAGAATTAGAAGGGGATGAAGAATTATTCGCCGAAGCACAAAATAATATCACTTCCTTAACTCAAGCCCTAGATAAATGGGAATTGCAAAAGTTACTCAGTGGTATTTATGATCAAAAAGGTGCTATTTTAACTATCAATGCCGGTGCTGGTGGTACAGATGCTCAAGATTGGGCTCAAATGTTATTAAGAATGTATACTCGTTGTGCTGGAATACAAAATTATCAATGTATTCTAGCGGAAATTTCTGAGGGGGATGAGACTGGTATCAAGTCGGCAACCTTTGGAATTGATGGTCAAAAGGCCTATGGCAATCTAAACGGGGTCAAAGTCCATCACAGATTAGTGAGAATCTCCCCTTATAACGCCAATGGGAAACGACAAACCAGTTTTGCTGGAGTAGATGTCATGCCCAGTTTAGGAGAGGAAGCGATTAAGTTAGAAATCCCTGATAAAGATTTAGATATTTCTACTACTCGTGCTGGAGGTAAAGGGGGGCAAAATGTTAATAAAGTGGAAACTGCTGTACGCATTGTTCACCTTCCTACTGGTATTGGGGTAAGATGTACTCAAGAGCGATCGCAATTACAAAATAAAGAGAAAGCCTTAGCTATACTTAAAGGTAAATTATTAGTCATCGCTGAAGAACAAAGAGCAAAAGAAATTGCGGAAATTCGTGGAGATATTGTGGAAGCGGCATGGGGTAATCAAATCCGGAACTATGTTTTTCATCCTTACCAATTAGTCAAAGATTTGCGCACTAATATCGAAACTACGGCAGTTAATGATGTTTTAGACGGTGAATTAAATAATTTTATCGAGGCATATTTACGCAATTTAGAAAAAAATTGATGTAATGTGCAAGAATAGATAAAAGTGAATAAATACTTAGCTTGGTATTGATTTTTTTAAATACCACAACTATCAAACTTTAGATATATTGAATCTAACGGATTTATCCCTCAACAATCTATAAAAAAAGAGCCTTGCTTGAGACTCTAAATTTTTACTTTTTTTTCATACCCCCAAGGGAATTCGAATCCCTGTCGCCTCCGTGAAAGGGAGGTGTCCTAGGCCTCTAGACGATGGGGGCTTAGGTTGTGGTAATTAATGGAGGTCTTATTTCCCTTCATTCAACGCACATTTATTAATATAACGAATATTTTAATGACTGTCAACTATTTTTCAGTTTTTTTACATCAGCTAAAAATTATTCCTCGTCAACCGATAATGTTATACGTTTACAGGAGATTTTTGATCTATTAATGATTTAATCGATTGTAAGAATTTTTGCTCAATATATGGTTTGGTGAAATAGGCATCTGCCCCTAAATGGGTAGCTAGTTTTCTGTGTTTATCGTTACTGCGAGAAGTTAGCATTGCTACAGGGATTTTATTAAATTCAGGGTAGCGTCTTCTTTGCCCTAAAAATTCAAAACCGTTCATATTTGGCATTTCAATATCACATATTACTAAACTGATGTTTGCACTTTGTTGTAATTGTTCGAGGGCTTCTTTCCCATCTTTGGCTTGAATAACTCGATAGCCTGATTTTTCTAAAGAAAGGGCCAAAGTTCGTCTCATAGCAGCACTATCATCAACTACTAAGACTGAAGCGGCTTGAAAAGCATTAACAGGTTTACTGTCATTTTTACTAACACTTACACCACTAAAACTTCCCCGTCTTGAGGATATATTCGGTTGGTTAACCTCAAGGAAATTGGATAATAAAGTAGCCGTATTAATTACGGGAATTAATGTTCCATCTCCTAAAATTGTACAGCCATAGGTATAACTAGGAGCAGTTAAGGCATTCCCAAAGGGTTTAATGACTAATTCTTGCTCACTGACAAGGTTATCTACTTCAATGGCGAATAATTCTAAACCTAAGCCAATTAATAGTAAAGGTTTTCCCCAGTCTTCGGGTGTCGGTAACACTTCTAAGGCAAGGCTAGTGTTTGGATTTTCAGCTACATAACAACGATATTGCAATAAGTCTATCATGGAATAAATGGGAACTATTTTATTTTCGTAGTGCAAAAATTGCTTATTTCCTGATGTTTTTAATTGATGTTTTTCTGGAACAATAATTTCTTCAATATTATCGGAAGGAAGGGCATAAAAGTGATTACCCGCCGCTAATACTAATAGTTTGTCGATGGTTAGGGTTAAGGGCAGTCGTAGTGTGAATGTTGTCCCAAAACCGGGTTCAGAATCTACAGAGATTGTCCCTTTTAGCGATCGCAATTGAGAACGAACAATATCTAAACCAACACCACGCCCTGAAATTTCGGTAACAGATGCGGCGGTAGAAAATCCGGGTTCAAAAATCAGATCGAGTAAGTTATCCTTAGTTGTAACTGCTAATTGTTCAGGAGTTAACATTTGACGCTCAATGGCTTTTTGTCCAATTTTATTGAGGTTCAAACCACCACCATCATCTTTAATTTCGATAATAGTTTGATTTCCTTGATGATAGGCTTTGACTTCGATAATCCCTGTTTCTGATTTACCTCGTTGTTTACGAATTTCTGGGGTTTCGATACCATGATCAAAACCGTTACGGATCAGATGTACTAAAGGATCATATAATTTTTCTAAAGCGGCTTTATCTACCAATACGCTTGTACCGCTTAATTTGAGATTGACTTTCTTATTATATTTTACTGATAAATCTCGAAGAACACGGGGAAAACGGTTTAAAACTTCGCCTAAAGGTAGCATTCTCGCCCACATTAATTCATCTCGAAGACGATTCAACATCTGACGCTGATTTTCAACAGTTTGCCCTGATTGCCCTGCAAATAAGGCTATATCATCTACTGCCTCTTCTAATTGAATCATCTGCTCAATTAATCCTTGAGTAACATAATACATATTGTCATAAGTATCCATTTCGAGGGAATCAAAAGCAGAGGTTAAATTAAATTCACTTTCATCAGGAATAGCTAAAGGTAGATTAGAATATTGATTTTTGTTGCCACTTCGGGGACGAAATTTATCAGGAGAAGCTACCATTTTATCGGATAACTCTCGTAAATTATTCGCCATTTGTTGGAAACGCATAAATCTTTCTAATAATTCTCTGACAGAAGTTTGTAGTTTATCATTTTGTAGGGATAAGCCGTTACGATTAATTGATAATTCACCGATTAAATTATTCATTCTTTCAAGACGTTCTAAATCAACTCTTACGGTTAAATTAGTTTTAGTAGAAGTGACAGTAGTAGCCTTAATGTCAGACTCAGATTTTTCAGGTGCTTTTTTAACCCTTTTATTAAAACTATTGTTAATTTCTTCAGGGGTTTTTAATCCGGGTAATTTTTGATAAACATTGCCAATGGATTTAATTACTTCATCGAGATTTTCTTTCGTTGTTGACTCCGATTCCTGATGATTTAAGGGAATGCCGATTACTGTTTGTTGATTATCATTAATTTTTTCTGAAGTAGTAGATTTTGATTGATTTTCCTGATGTTTAACTTTATTAACTTCGGGGTTATTTATTTCAACTTCTAAAAATGTCGTATTTGAGGAAATATCATGTTTGGTGATAAATATATCCTTCAAAGATGGTGTAACTTTGTTTCTATCCTCATTTGATAAAGATTGTGACTCATATACTGATTCTAAAGACAGATTATTTTCCTCTTCTACATCTTCATTAATCATCGACATATCTACATTAGAAAAAACTTCCGTGAAAGATGGTAAAAGAGAATTGTCTTCTTCTTCCTCTTCCATCTCATTAATCATCGACATATCTACATTAGAAAAAACTTCCGTGAAAGATGGTAAAAGAGAATTGTCTTCTTCTTCCTCTTCCATCTCATTAATCATCGACATATCCACATTAGAGAAAACTTGACTTAGAGAAGGTAAAGGAGAATTGTCTTCTTCTTCCTCTCCCATCTCATTAATCATCGACATATCCACATTAGAGAAAACCTCACTCAAAGAGGGAATAGTATTATTTTTATCCTCTTCTAAAGCTAACTCTGAAGCTTTAGCTAAAAGTTCGATTTCTTCTTGACTAAATTCTGTATTGAAAATATCTTCAATGGAAGGAATATTATCATCTTGTTCATCGTTTTGTATCCCTTGATAAATAGCTTCAAGTTGAAACTCATCTACGTTCAAGTTAAACACATCTTCTAAAGAAGGATTATTAGTTTGTGTTTGCTTATCTTCAGGAGTTATGCTAAAAATTTCTTCATTGGTGGATTCCACTTCACTGAATACGTCTGTTAAAGACGATAAATTCTCAAAATTATTTTCCTCTTCTGTGTCAAGTTGATAGTTTTCTTCTTCTTCCTGATGGTTAATATAATTCTGGGCAAAACGTCTTAATTCATCACTTGGTGTTCCGCCTGTCGTGCGATCGCCACTCAAAACTAAATCTCTGGCTTGATCTGCATCTTGAATGATAATTTGGATAATAGTTAAGGCATAAGTAGGATTTTTTTCGATAGCCATTAACCCCAACTTAGCAATTTCCGCAAAACCGGTTAAAGCTAACATTTCTCCAAAACCAGAAAATACTTCCAATGTTGCACGTAATTCTCCAGCTAAGGGTTGAGAAGTGGGATTTTTAACGACATCTTTGAGACGCTGTAACTCTTCTTGTACGTCAACTTCAAACATTGATTGTACAATATCCACTCCTAAATCACTAGAAGATGGAATATAGTCATCAACACGACTAAGGGCAGTACCTAATTTGCCACTAATTTTCTCCCAAATTTCCTTCGCAGTAGTTAACGCTTGTTGAGAGTTATAACTTCCCGTTTCGATTTGTTGAGTTAAAGCATTTCTTAAACAATCAAAACCTTCTAAAATCCAGCTTTCCAGTTCGGTATCAAAGTCAATGTTAGGATCATATAATACTTTGAAAATATCTTCTAATTGGTGAGAAATTGTCTTAATCGCTTCTAAGCCTACACTAGCAGAGCCACCTTTGAGGGAATGAGCCGCTCTCATAATCTCATGAATTTTAGCAGTGTTACGTTCTTCCCTCAGAGTTAATAAGCCATTTTCGATAATTTCTAACAATTCTGGTGCTTCTTCCACAAAGAAACTATAGGATTGATCGGTAGTGTCTATGGGTAACTCCGTATTTTCTATAACAGGTACTTCAGAAATATTTTCAGCTACCACTTCTCCCGCGAGTGCTAATAATTCTGTACTAGGTTCTCCCCCAGATTCTCGATCTCCTTCCATGACTAAATTTTGAGCAATTTGCAAGTTATTAATAAAGGCTTGGGTGATAGCAGTAATTTGAGAAGAATTATTTTCCAGTGCCTTAGCTGCGGTTTCACAAATAGCCACAAATCCGGGTAAAGCTAACATTTCTCCAAAACCAGAAAAGACTTCTATTTGTTGGGAAACTAAATCTTGCATTTCGGTTTCGTTACCCTTATCTAAGGCGAATTGTAAACTAGCGATGCCCTCTACCACATCTACTTCAAAAATCGAGGTTGCAATATCAATACCTAAATCACTAGAAGAGGGTAAAAATTCTTCAGATTTAGCAATTTCTGCTCCATATTTTCCTTCAAACTCCGCCCAAAGCTCATTTATTGATTGTAAGGCAAATTTTTCATCAAAACTTTGATTTTCCAGTCTAGCCATCAGAGGTTGACGTAATAATTGGTAAATTTGACGAATATAACTTTTGATGTCATCATCCAAGGGAATATCCTCATTAAATAAAGCTTTTAAACTCTTTTCTACCCTTAAGGCAATATTACCTAAATCTTCTAAACCGGCACTTCTGGCACCACCTTTAAGGGAGTGAGCCGCTCTTGCAACTTCATTTACTTCATTTATATCTCTGGTTTCTAGAGCATTTTCTAAACCATTATCGATAAGGGCAATCAAATCTACTGCTTCTTCAAGATAAAATTCATAGGCTTGAGCTTGTAACTCTTTTTGTTGTTCTGATATGCTATTATCGTCTGTTTCTATATTCTCCTCAAAAGTAAAATCATCGGTTTGGTTAACTAAATCACCAAATTCAGGATAATTTTCTTCTTGATTAAAGTTATCGGTTTGGTTAACTAAATCTCCAAATTCAAGGTAATTTTCTTCTTGCTGATTAAAGTCATCGGTTTGGTTAACTAAATCTCCAAATTCAGGGTAATTTTCTTCTTGCTGATTAAAGTCATCGGTGTCGTTAACTAAATCTCCAAATTCAAGGTAATTTTCTTCTTGCTGATTAAAGTCATCGGTGTCGGTGACTAAATCTCCAAATTCAGGGTAATTTTCTTCTTGATTTGTCTCAGTATCAGAAGCCATAGAAGCAAAGTCTATTAAATCTCCAAATTCGATATTTTCTGTCCATTTTTGACTATTTTCTGGAGAATGATTTATTAAATCATCAGTATTAGCCAAATTTAAAGGATTTACTTCCTTATTTTCCTCATAATCGAGTGGCATGATGGCTAAATCTGCATTTAGTTCAAAATTCTCATTATTAGTGATTAAGTCACCAAAGTCAACGTTTTCGGCCCATATCTGAGAACTTTCTGAGGAGAAATCTATCGAGCTATTCAAGGTTTCTAAATCGTCAACTTCATTTAAGGCTGTTTGGATGTCAGTAACCTCATCCTCTCTATATTCTTGAACTAATTCGCTAAAATCTAGGGTTGAATCTTTGGCATCGTTAATGCCTAATAATCCTGCTAATTCCTGAAGTGTAGCCGAAGGTTGCCCCCCTTGTTCTCGATCTCCTAATAATACTTGTTGTCGAGCTTCTGTCAGATCGTTAATTAGATAACTGGTAATTTGTTGAATACGATGGGGATAATTTTTAATCGCTAAAGCAACAGTATCGGCGATATTTTTTAAGCCAATTCACCTTGTCATTTAACTAAAGCCGATTACCATTTCTAACTGTAAATTTACTTCATTTTGCAATTCGATAATAGGTAAATTATTGAGACTTTCTTTTAGTTGCTCAATAACTTGCAAAACATCAACTTCAAATAAGGATTCAACTAAATCAATTCCTAAATCTTCAGAGGATGGTAAATAATCGTTAACTTGAATATGTCCTAATTTTTGTCCTAATTTATCCCAAATATTTAAAGCATTTTCTTCCCATTCTCTCTGATAATTTCCTGTTTCTATTTGCTCTTCTAAGGCATTTCTTAAACAGTCAAATCCTTCTAATAAATAAGTTTCTAATTCATCATCAACAATGACACTTTCATCAAATAACGCTTTTAAATAATCTTCTAATTTATGGGAAATGTTTTTTATTCCTTCTAAACCAACACTGGCAGCACCACCTTTAAGAGAATGTGCTGATCGCATCATATCATTAACTTTAGAGATACTTTTATTTTCTTTGACACTTAATAATCCACTTTCAAGATTATGTAATAAATCTGGTACTTCAGCAATAAAAAATTGATAGCTGGGATCGTCTATATTAAAGGTTAATTGATAATTTTGGCTTAACTGTTCAATGGCATCAATTTCAACTTCTGCACTGGTATCTTGTGCTAAGGTTAATAATGCTGAACAAGGATTTCCCCCTTCTATGCGATCGCCAGTTAACACCAAATCCCGACTTTTATCCAAATCTTGAACCAATAATTTTGCAATGGTAATGACTTTATCAGGATGTTTTTGTAAGGCTTGTTGAGTAATACTGGTAAGTAAGGAAAAACCAGACAAATTGACAAATTCCGCTAATCCGGAGAGAATATCAAGGGATTCTTGTAATTCTTGAGATGGGTTAAAACTTTCAGGAGAAGCAACTACACCCTTTAAACGGCGTATTTCTTGGGCAATATCCACTTCAAAAATTGAGGCTACCATGTCAATGCCTAAATCTTCGGAAGAAGGGAGATAATTTTCTACTTGTTTAAGGGCATTTCCTAATTTTTCTTCGAGTTTTTCCCATACTTTATTTGCTCTATTTTCAGCTTCTTTGCGATCAAAATTTCCCGTTTCTAATTGTTCTTTTAAAGGGATTGCTAAACAGTCATAACCTTGTAAAAATAAGTCTTCTAACTCACTATCAATCACCAAATCATCATTATAAAGTGCCTTAATATAATCCTCTAATTTATGGGCAATATTTTTTATTCCTTGTAAACCAACACTCGCCGAACCACCTTTAAGGGAATGTGCCGATCGCATCATATTATGAACAGTAGAAGTACTTTTATCCTCTCGCAAATTGAGTAAACCAGTTTCGATTTGTTGTAAATATTCAGGTACTTCGTCAATAAACAATTGATATGCTTGATTTAGAGGATTCATGGCAATTAATAAGATTTTTGATCAAAGGATAATTGATTAGTGTCTATTACTTAGTTTAACAACTGATTTCATCAATCATGAATAATATTTTACAATATCGGCAAACAAAGCCCACTTGTTGTCTTTGATGCAACTAGAATCAAGTACGATATTTAAGTAAAGAAATCTTAACAATATTTAAAAAGTTAATCTATTTTTCTTCAATAGCACAGAACTCTACTATATCTTAACTTTTATAGCTTTAAATATAGTTAAAAACAAATAGTAATAAAAAAATATGGCATTTTTTTTCAAAAAATATTGTCAAATTTGATACTTTATTGTTATATTAAAAAGGTAAGGATAAATCGTTCATCTGCAAAAGCAGACGGAAGTAAGAAGTAAATATTCTGAAGGAACGCGCCTCAAATCTAAACCCATCAAAAATTAGAGGAGGCGGTATTATGAACGCTAAACAAAACAATGTCAGTTCAATTAGCCAACAAGCTCGTTTATTAATGGTTGATAATCGTCAACGTAAACACAACCGTCAAGCTAGTATGTTAGAAAGATCCGCTAAACAAGTTGGTCTTGAGTAGTAAGTCATTCTTATGATTTCTGTTAGAATGATAAATAATACATTTTAACAGAAAATATGTGTAATAGTTATTTATTTATTGAATATTAGGAGTAAAAATATGATTAATCAAAAAACAGTTGAAAGTGCAAGACAAGCCCACAGAAATTCTTTACTTCAAACTTTGGAGCATCGTTTAGAAGTGGCTAAATCTAAAGGGCAAACGGCATTAGTCGCTCAATTAGAAGCAGAAAAAAGCTATTATACTAAATAAAAATCAAGTTAAAAATTAACCTTTTGAGGTTGATAAGTTATAACTTAGTGATAATAAAATAAGCTAAAATATTTTTCCCGTCAGATATTTATTGTCTGACTTTTTTTATGGGTATTTTTTACGATTAAATAAAAGTAAAAATATTATTATTTTCTAAAGCTGAAATTATGGCTTTATTAGCAGAAGGAAACTCAAAATTATGTAATTGTGATATTGTTACCCAACGAATTTCGGCACATTCTAAGGGTTCGGGTTCACCTGTGATAATCTGACAAATATAAACAGATAAAGTAACAGTAAATTCGCTATAGGTATGAGTAATATCGATTAAATGATGATTAACGGCAATATCTACCCCTAATTCTTCCTTAATTTCTCTTTTGATGCACTCTTGATATGTTTCTCCCTGTTTTATTTTTCCCCCCGGAAATTCCCATAAATTTGCCATCA
Source organism: Geminocystis sp. GBBB08 (assembly GCF_016743215.1). Classification (GTDB taxonomy): domain Bacteria; phylum Cyanobacteriota; class Cyanobacteriia; order Cyanobacteriales; family Cyanobacteriaceae; genus Geminocystis. The sequence goes on along the minus strand of NZ_VRZC01000023.1, from coordinate 4,537 downwards.
ACCCCGTAGGTAATCGTTTGTCAATCAAAATCTCTTGTTTCTGATTGATAATTACCGCAACACCAATTTTTTGATGAGTTTGTTTGTTAATCATTAACTATCTATAGCAATCCTAAATCATTTGTGAAGAATTAAAGATTAAAAAATAAATCTGTAAATATTAACTATACCTTAAAGCTGACCACTGAAAGCTGATAGTTAACACCTCCAAAAATCTGACAACTTACATAGGATTGCTATATTATTTTAGTTATCTAACAAAAGAAGGCATCACTTCTGCGGCGGTGAATAAGCCGTTAAGATTACGTTGATGAAGTTTAATTCCAGCTTTAAGATAACCAAAAGCGGTGCCACAAACATTGGCAGCCATACTGGTTTCATCCCCTAATGTAAAAGTATGAGTAGAAATTCTCCCTTCAAAAGTACGCCCAGTTACTTGAACGTTTGTACTAATAGGTTTTTTGGGGTTACGAGTATCCACGATACCGCCTACTGTTACTTGATGGCGATCGCAAATCTCTGCTAATTCTAACATAATATCATCGGCGTGTTCCATATTTTCGAGAGTAAGAATACCGTTAGTTTTATCTAAAAATTCTTCTACTTCCTCGTCTGTCATGGCTTTAGCTTTGTCAACATCAAATTGGGGTAAATGGGCAATATCCTCCCTGATAGTGGCACGATAAGCCTCCCAATTAGCAATACCTACCCCGAAAGTAATTTTTACATGGTGAATTTCAGCAAAACTTTGGGCAGCGATAGCGGCGGCGGCAGTTAATAATCCCGGAGTTGCACCACAACCTGTTAAATAAGTAATTCCAGCTTTACTCAAATCTTCTTGTAGTTCTAGTAGTTGCTCTACGGCACTGGTACGTTTCAAGGCATCGACTAAAACACCTTGCCAACCTACAGAAATAAATTGACGGGTAACATCTGCCATGAAAGTATTGGGTAAATTTGGTAATGCTAAAAAATAACCATCCACTTGGGCTTGAGAAATCAAATGGACAATGCTATTATTACTCAAGACACCATATTTTGGCAAATATCCGTTTGACCCTTGTTGATGATACACTGGAATTAAAGTATCAGGATCTAAACCTTCAGGATTATAAGCGTAACCTTTTTGATCAGCTACAGCGACTAAACACATTTGAGATTTTGCGTGTAGTATTTTTGCTGCCGCTTGTCCTAAACCACCAAAACCTAAAACTCCGACTTTGATTTTTGGGTTATTCATAACAATTTTAATTTTAATATAACTAACTTTTTAATAAACTTATTCTTTGAAAAAATTTGATGAATTTCTTGAGTTTTAAAAACTATCTTTTGAAGTAACTATGTTCTAGGGTAGCTAGTGTAACTTAATTGTATAAATAGTTTTTGTTTTTACCCTAACCCCTCATCGAAAGTGGGGCTAGTAAAGTGCATAAATTGAGTTATAATTGCTAGGTGAAAGATATTAAAGAATCTAAAGAAGATCGTCATCATCCACATCAATTTCATCTAAATCTACCTCAAAATCATCATCATCTCCTTCAATAAGATCTGAAATTTCTTCGTCTTCAGGCATTCCTAAATGAACTACTTTTTCTTCTTTTTCTTCTCTATAAATAATGCGATTATTTGCGTCTAACCAATCTAAAAGAGAACCATCTTGTTTTAATGGTATCACAGGAGCAGGTTCATAACGTTTCTCTTGACGCAAAGCTGGATTTTTCATAAAAGCAATGAATACTTAAATTTGAGCAACAAACTATCATAGCATTTATTTCTCTCTTTATAAATAGCAATTATGATGGGCTAAGGTTACCATTCATGTGTTAGGTTTTAAATATCAGGTTTTAGCTTTCAGGTTGAGAATAAAAATTTTTTTATTAATCAAAAAAAATCACACCTGTGACATTTAATTCTTTACAATACCTACGGCTAAACTAATTATTTTAATTTTGCTTAACATTGGTTATGAGTTTGAAAATCGAATTATTAAAAATTCTGCAAGAGAAAAATCGAGGTTTATTGGCAACAGAAAATGATAGAGTTAAGATTTTAACTGCTGTTGAAAAACTTGAAGATCAAAATCCTAACCCCAATCCTTTTGATGATTTATCATTAGTTAACGGTGATTGGCGATTGCTTTATACCTCCAGCAGAAGTATTTTGAGTTTAGATAATATTCCATTGTTACAATTAGGTGAAATTTATCAATGTATTCGTACGGATACGAGTAAAATTTATAATCTTGCACAAATCAACAGTTTACCTTTCTTAGAAGGATTAGTCAGTGTCACTGCAAATGTTGAAATAGTATCAGCAAAAAGAGTTAAGGTAAAATTTGAGAGATCAATTATTGGATTACAAAAGTTATTAGGTTATATTTCTCCTGATGATTTTATCGATAAAATTGAAGTTGGAAAATATTTTTTACCCTTAGATTTTAATTTGAGTTTTTTTAGTAATAATAATCAACAAGGATGGTTAGAAATTACTTATTTAGACGAAAATTTGCGTATTAGTAGAGGAAATGAAGGCAATATTTTTATCTTGGAGCGTTTTGTTAGTGCAAATAAAAAACGTTAATTAATAACGGTTTTACCAAATAAATAATAATCCTTTTTATGTCTCGTATTTTTATCAATCAATATTATCAAGAATTAGAAAATAAAATTCGTTTTGGCGAAAGTTGAAATGAACAATCTATTCGTGTCGTTTTTGGAAACTTACTTAATAATTACTGTAAAAATAGAGATTTTATTTTAAGATTTTCCTCGGGCGATCGCAAATTTTAGTCAGGATTTACCCATTTTAATAGATAGTCTCAGAAAACTGATTGATAGTCAAGATCTCCTAGACTCAGATATATCATCAGGCAAGGGCAATCATTTAGGCAAAAGCGATATGTCAGGCAAGGGGCTTAAGTCCATTGTTACCAAATCTGGGAGTGAGAAAGTCAATCAAAAGTTTATTAACGCAAGAGATAAATTCTTAAAAATCTGTCAAGAATCCATCAATATAAAGATAAAAAACCTAAAGATAAAACAATCGCACAAAAGTTTGATAATTATAAATTTGCTGATTATAAAGAGGAAGTAATTGAGTTACTAAAAAAAGTTTGTCAAATAAGTGTAGAAACCATAAAAATTATTGAGGAAATGAAAAAAGAAATTTAACAATTATTTATGAAGAAAACCTAAAATACGGAATTCATTTTCATTATTTAATCTAACAATAGTGTAACGGCGAGGTGTCATCCGTTAGAATAAGAAGTAAAATTGATCATGAATTTTGCCATTTATACCTATGAAACTTATACAAATATCTTCTAACACCAAAAAAACTTTTTATTCATCCTTACTCGCTATCTCTTTAATCACCCCTTGGCTTATCACTAGCAATTTTAAGATTAACCAAGTTAACGCCCAATCAGCTATTCCTAAACAACCTTTAACGGTAAGATCTGATATACAAGAAGCTAATTCAGAAACGGGAGTAATTACCGCTAGGGGTAATGTTTATATTAACTATCCAGCTAGAGATCTTCAAGCTACTTCTACTCAAGCTCAATATTTTAGCAGAGAAAGACGTTTAGTTTTAACGGGGAATGTTTATGTTCTTCAAAAAGGTAATACTATGAGATCAGAAAGTATGACATATTTAATTGATGAAGGTAGATTTATCGCTACGCCTGAAACAAAACAACAGGTTGAATCTGTTTATTTAGTAGATGAAACAGAAAATAAAAAATAAATTTTAATAACTATTAAATAGTTAACACAGAATCAATTTTAAATATGATATTATTAATTAATTATTTGGTTTTCTCTATTTAGAATAATCTTAATTCTATTGACAATTATTTTTTGAAAAGAAATATTATTTATTTACTAACTTTTAAGTGCCAATTATTAAATGAAATTACTGTTACAAAATATCCATAAATTTTATGGCAAAAGATGTATTGTTAATCGAGTTAGTATTAAGGTTTCTCAAGGAGAAATTGTCGGTTTATTAGGCCCTAACGGTGCAGGAAAAACTACTACATTTTATATTACCACTGGTTTAGTTAAGCCTAATGAAGGTAATGTTTATCTCGATGACCAAGATATTACTAGCTTACAACTAAATGAACGGGCAAAATTAGGTATTGGTTATTTAACCCAACAAGCCAGTATTTTCCGTAATTTAACGGTTAAAGAAAATATCCAATTAGTATTAGAACAAACAAACTTTTCTGCCCGTTTTCGTAGAATGCGTTTAGAGCAGTTAATCTCAGAATTTCGACTAGATAAAGTAGTAGATACCAAAGGCTCTCAAGTTTCAGGAGGTGAAAGACGTAGAACGGAATTAGCAAGAGCGTTAGCAGTGGGTAAAGAAGGACCTAAATTTCTGTTATTAGATGAACCTTTTGCTGGAGTAGATCCCATAGCCGTTTCTGAAATACAAGACATTATAGCAGATCTGAAAGACAAAGATATGGGAATTTTAATTACAGATCATAATGTTAGAGAAACTTTGGCTATTACGAGCAGATCATATA
>NZ_VRZC01000239.1 GCF_016743215.1 Geminocystis sp. GBBB08 | reverse complement strand
ATAGTTGAAACCACTACAGAAGTTTTAGATTTAGAAATCTGTAGTTTAGGCTCAACAACATGGAGTCGGGAAGATTTACAAAAAGGGATAGAACCTGATGAGTGTTATTATATTAATAATGAGGCGATCGTTCGTGGTAAATTAGATTTTGACTTAAATATCGATCCTCCACCAGATTTAGCCCTTGAAATTGATATTACCAGTAGCTCTTTAGATCGATTAAGTATTTATGCTAGTCTTGGTATTGGTGAAGTATGGCAATTTGATGGTAAAGACTTATTCATTTATGTTTTAGAAAATGAAGTTTATCAGCTTTATGATCGATCTAATATATTATCAATTTTGGCAAAAAAAGATATTCTGAGATTTTTACAAAAACGTCAAGAAATGGGGGAAAATGCTCTATTAAAAGAGTTTCGTCAGTGGCTAGAAAATAAAAAGTAAGTAGAATATTGGTTAAAAAAAATTTAGGCACATTATTTGATTAGAATATAAAAATTAAAAATTGAAGAATAAAAGAAAAAACTCTTTGTGTCTTTGCATCTCCCCTTTCAAGGGAAGTTAGGGAGATTTGCAACAGATTTATTTATTCAACAACATCAATCTTGTTAACAATTTTAACTATGGAAAAAATTTATATCCCTCGATTGTTAAAAATGCCTCAACAAACAGAGGAAATTAAGTTAAATCATCAAATTTCAGGTTTAAATAGTCTTATTCCCGTTAGAGGAATTTTTCAGATTTGCCATCGGGGTAATTTTTTAGAGTTACAATTACAAGCTGATACCATTTTAACTTTAACTTGCGATCGCTGTTTACAAACTTTTAACCATCGTTTAGAAGTGGATACCTCCGAAATTATTTTATTGAAAGAGGAAGAATCAGATTTAAACTATCCTTTAGAAAGAGAAATTATCAGCGAAGATTTATCGGAAACTTTGCCACCGAATGGCGAATTAATCGTGGATGAATGGATTTATGAGCAATTATCTTTAGCAATGCCACTGCGTAATCTTTGTGAAAATGATTGTCAACCTCCTCTTCTCAAGGAGAAAAAAGATAGTACTATTAAAGATAATCGATGGTCAAGTTTAGCTAATTTAATAAAAGAATAAATCACCAAACTCTGGAGGTGATAAATAATCGGTGGTAAATTTTCAGTAAGGATTAACTTTTAATTAATTTATTAATTTGATGAATCATTTTAGTCAAGAATTTTCACTGTTATTAAGGGCGTGTTATCCTCTTATTTATATTCCTACCCAAGAAGAAGAAAGGGTAGAAAAAGCCATTGCCAATATCGGTAAAAAGGTGAATAATCGCAACATCTATACATGGGATTTCGTTGACGGCTATCAAGATAATCCTAATAATGCTAATTTTGCCAGACGGAATCCGTTACAAGCTCTGGAATTTATCGAAAAACTCCCCTCTAACATTGGTGGTGTCTTTATTTTAAGAGATTTTCAACGATTTTTAGAAGATATATCAGTATCTCGAAAATTGCGTAATTTAGCCCGAAATTTGAAAGCACAACCGAAAAATGTGGTTATCGTTGCCCCAGAAATTAATATCCCTACAGAGTTGAAAGAAGTTTTTACTATTGTCGAGTTTGCTTTACCCCAAGCCGATGAAATCAAAATAGAAATACAACGGTTACTTTCATCCACAGGGCAATATTTGACAGAGCAATTTTTAGGAGAATTAGTGAGATCGGCTCAAGGATTATCCCTAGAACGCATTAGAAGAGTGCTTACACGGGCGATCGCTCAAAATGGAAAATTAGAAGAAGAAGATGTAGAACTGATATTAGAAGAGAAAAAACAGTCCATAAGGCAAACAAAAATCCTTGACTACTATCCAGCCAAAGAACAAATTTCTGACATTGGCGGTTTAGACAATCTGAAAGAATGGTTATTGAGACGGGGTAATGCTTTCAGTGAATCAGCAAGGGCTTACGGGCTACCTTTTCCGAGAGGATTACTATTAGTAGGTATTCAAGGTACAGGAAAATCCTTAACAGCAAAGGCGATCGCCCACCATTGGCATTTACCCTTACTACGGTTAGATGTAGGGCGATTATTTGGGGGATTAGTGGGGGAATCGGAATCTCGCACCCGTCAAATGATTAATTTAGCAGAGGCTTTATCTCCTTGTATTTTATGGATTGATGAAATTGATAAAAGTTTTGCAGGTGCTGATGGCAAAGGCGATTCAGGCACAACTAGCCGAGTTTTTGGGACATTTATTACTTGGTTAGCGGAAAAAGAAAGTCCTGTTTTTGTGGTGGCAACAGCTAATAATATTCAAAATTTACCTGCGGAAATACTGAGAAAAGGAAGATTTGACGAAATATTTTTTGTGGGATTACCTAGCCAAGAAGAAAGAGAAGCAATTTTTAAGGTGCATTTAGCCCGATTACGTCCTCATAATTTAAGTAGTTATGACATAAAACGATTAGCTTACGAAACTCCCGAATTTTCAGGGGCTGAAATTGAGCAAACAATAATTGAGGCCATGCACTTAGGGTTTAGTCAAAATCGAGATTTCACCAATGAAGATATATTAAGCGCAGCTAGTCAAATTATACCGTTAGCAAGGACGGCAAAAGAACAAATTGAATTTTTGCAAAATTGGGCAACATCAGGAAAAGCTCGTTTAGCCTCTCGTAACCAATTAAGATTACCTTAGATTTTTTGATTTTTAAGAATTTTAAAATATGAATCCCAAAATTATTGAATACTTTGTTTGATATTCTTCTTGTCTAATTCTTTTCTCCTAATGCTTTATAAAGTCGTTGGGCATTTTTTGGACTCCGTAATAAATATAATGTCTCTTCGATCGAGCTATAATCTTCAAGGGACATCATCACTACTGGTTTTTCCGATTGACGGGTTATGATAATTGGGGCATGATTTTCGCAAACCTGATTCATTACAGAAGTAAAGTTTTTTCTAGCTTGAGTATAAGTGATTGCATCCATAATGTTTGGAAACTGATTTAATTTTTGGTTTACCGTTTATGTATTTATACGGTTAATTATAACTGAAATAAGATGTTCATAACTTATTTTAAATAAACAAAAAATAAGATGGATATGGTTAATTGTCTGACAAAAAAGTCCATCTTTATTTTTAATTTTGGCCCGACTTTGAAAAAACCCTGGTTAACAAAGGGGGAATTATAAACAAGAATTTAGGGAGTTTGCTGACTTTTCTTTTTGAAAACAATACCAAAACCGAGAGAGGCTAACGTGCCTAAAATCGTTAAAGGTTCAGGAACAGCTTGGGGTTCTACTGTAAATTGAGTTATTGTTATACTCGCCTGTGTTCCTGTTGTTGCACCGAAAGAATTTCCAGTGAAAGCTCGAAAATCTGTTCCATAACCCGGAGTAGAAGTATTCAAAGCATCTAAAAAGCCGATATTTGAAGAACTCGGAGTATGTTGAATTAATACTACCAAATCACCTCCTTGATAGGTGTAAGGATTGTCGAAAGAAATAACCGGACCAAAGGGATTTGTACTGGGGTTAAGGGCTCCTCCTTGAAAATCATTAGCATTAAAAGATAAAGCACCATCACGAACTTGAACTGAGTTGGACTGATTGTTCGCAAAAGTCGTACTCATATTGGCAATGGTATTAACTGCTTGGGAAAGATAAATCTCATAGTCAGTAAAGGATGCCGCCAGGGAATTAGAGTTTAACAAGTTGGATGATATGCGAAAGGTTAAGCCGGTGATGACATCTCCGATATTGATACCTGTCAATAAAGATGCCCCATACTGCATTTGATAAGTTCGATTGCTAATACTTAAGGCAGTATTGTTACCTGTAGTACTTTGTAGATTCGGAGTCGTAACCGTAAGGGCATTAACGGACTGAGGAGTTACCCACCCCGATATTGCAATTGTACTACCCATAATTAGGGTGGCTAAAGCGGTATTTTTGATGGTGTTAATCATGGGGATTATTTCTTAAAATAGTAGTTTGATAATTTAATTGTAAATATTTAAAAAATTTTCGTCAATAGATTTTTTGATTTTTAAGGATGATTTTAAAGTTTAAATATAAATACTGAATCTTCATGAAAACCTTAAATAAATTTTAAAACTAACAAAAAACGTTCATTAAAATGAACTAATAAAATATTTGACACTCACCGTTAAATCAAAGATAGATTATCTCTTAATTTATTGAGAGGCGATGGAATTGCTTAAAACTTTTATTTATCTCCCAATAAAATAAACTTCATTGCTAATGGGGTAATTTTACTTCCATTAAGTAAATTTTCTTTAAAAATATTCGGTTTTTTCTAATAAGTAAGTAGGCAAAATTAATTGTATATTTACTTTATGAAAGACAGAAGATAATAAGCAATAGGCAACAAGGATTGTATGTTATTTTAATTAATTTAAAAATTCACAATCTATTTTGCACGAGTACTTAATTGATT
>NZ_VRZC01000238.1 GCF_016743215.1 Geminocystis sp. GBBB08 | reverse complement strand
GGCATATTTTCTCTGTTATCCAGCTTGTAAAGTGCATCCCAAAAAGGTTTAAAGAATAGTTTTTCCCAACGGGCTTTACCATCTTCTAACGGACGGTAGTATTGGTGTCTTGAGGGGTCAATGCCTACGGGTAATGTTTTCTTGTTGCCGTTATAGCTTCCTGTCTTTCTGATTTCTGGTAAGACTACCGATGTAACCCACTTTTTGAATTTACGGGCTTTTTCTTTCTCTGACTGAAATATAGTTGCATATAAGCCACTTTCATTTACTGCTGTCATGGGATGTTTTCTTTTTCTTTGTTTTATACCTTTTTTAGTCGTAACATCGTAGTATATATCGACTGTCACCGATGTATAATCTTCGTCATCGATGCGTGACAAAACATCGGATGCGTTAACAATATCAAGAGCATCACATACATCTTTATGTATCCAAAGAGGATTATTCGCAGTACCAACGAATCTAACTGTTTTACCTTCAAATTCAAATTTATCTAACATTTTATACTCCGTAATTTTCTAAAAAGTATTTAATAATCTGGTTTATTTCATCGACTGTGTAAGTACCGTTTTCTGCATATATATCATTTTCTCAAGGTGGTTTTGCCGACACCACTTGCCCCGTAAACAAAGATAAACGATGCTCCAGCAGGTTCAGAGATAGTTCTCATTAATGTTTTATAAACTTTTCTGAGCTTGGGATGAGCCACAGTAAAATTTTCAAAATAAGCTATTCTCTGGGTTATCGGGGATTTAAGCAATTCGAGGGGGAAAATAACATTACTCATAATTAAAATTCCTCATATACAACTAATGAAGGGGGGTTTATGTTCTGATTTATTGATTCTTGTGAATCTTGAGGATGCTCCAATAAGGTTTTTTTCTGTTTGTGTGCCTGAATATCTGTAACTTTCTCTGATTGCGTTTTCCCTCCATCAATAATTTGAAATACATCTAAGGCTTGTGCATCATGCAATCTTTGTTCGAGTAAAATTTCTTCTGCCTCCACCGAGTATAAAAATTCTGCTAGTTTTTTTGCCGAGATTTTAGACTGCTTATTGTTTTGACTATGGCTTTTTCGCAATTCATTAGTAATCAGTTTTAATTCTTTTTCTGTATGACCTTGAAACTCTGAATAATATTGCGAAATACACTCTACCCATTGTCCTTCAACAAACGCATAAGCGATACCAATGTTGAAAGGATCATACCGAATCGGGATTGAGGTATTTTCAACTTGAGGATTACGAAAAAAATTAGACCAATAATAAATAGAATTTATTTTCACACCACGACTAGGTTGCACTTTCGCTTTTCCTGTTTGAGTTGTGGGTAAGGTGAGAATTTTAAAGTTTTCATCATACAGCGATTAATCTTCGAGAATAGGCATCGATTAAAAAAGTAGCCCAAGGTCTTCCTAAATTACGCCCTGTACGAGAGCATAACAATTCCACATCTAATTGAGTATGGTCGATATGACAGATTTCAAAAGGTCGATCGCCGTGTCTAGGAGTAGTTCTATTCAGTTCCCAATAGAAACTAGATTGACTATAAGCGGCTCTACGTCCTTTTCTTTTGAAAGTTTGATCATAACTGGAACGTTTTTTGATTTCTTGACTAAAAGTTTTATAACTAGGAACGATTAATCCTTTTTCTTCGCATTTATCACTCAGTAAGCAATATACTGACCACATAGATTTTTGTTTTAAAGTTTCGTACTCTGATCTAATAAATTCCTCCATAAGTTCGAGTCATATTGAATTTATGGCAGATTTATGATTCTAAATAAGACTTATGGCAATTTTATGGGTAAAAGTATGTGTTGATTTTTTTATTTTTTTAACAAAAATCCTGATAATTTTAGACTATAACGGCAATATTATAATTCCAATCGTGGCAAGATTATGAGTAAAGTGACAAAATCCAATGAATTATTGATTGATAAAGAATTAAACAACATAAATATGATACCGTATAATAAATAAAAAAAAATTTACTTAAAATGACCAACAATAAAGATATTGAATATATGCGTCAAGCGATCGCCTTGATGCGAGAGGCTGGGGTTGTCAAGAAAACAGGTGGAGCATTTGGTACCGTTATAGTTAAAGATGGAGAGGTAATCGGGGCTTCTGGAAATAGTGTTTTGCGGGATAATGATCCCACCGCACACGCAGAAGTAAACGCTATTCGTCAGGCTTGTAAAAAACTAGGAACTGTTGATCTATCAGGTGCTGTTTTATATAGCAGTTGTGAATGTTGCCCTATGTGTTATGCAACGGCTTATTGGGCTAGAATTTCCAAAATTTATTACGCCGCTGGTTGGAGTGATTTTGCAGATCTTTTTGATGATGCTAATATTCAAGAAGATTTAGTCAAAGAATATAAAAACAGGCTACTAGCACCAGAACAAATTCTTCAAGAAGAAGCACAGGCTGTTTGGCAAGAATTCAGAGAACTTCCTGATGGTGCAAGATATTAATTAATAGGAGTTAGGAGAGAGGAGATAGTAATAAGTAAGGAGTAAGGAGTAAGGACTCTAAAACATTGTTTTAGTTAAATGCTCAACTATGATCAAGTCTTGTATAACAAAATATTACTTTGTTGATTCGTAATAAGGGCTTAAGCCCTCATGTCTTAAATATGATCGATTTCTAATATAAATATTTCCTCTATTAAAAACTTAGGGGAATGTGTCGGAAAATTTGTAGCAGTATAAAAAGAGCAAGGAAAATGCTTGTTAATGCCAACAATTGTTCTTTTTTTGTGCCTTTACTTTCTAACCAATTTTGATAAATACGACTAATCCAAGGAACTGCGAACCAACCGGTTATGGCAACACTACAGAAATTGCCAAAAAGCATCCATGTCGGAAAATCGATTAAAGATGGCTTTTTCAGAAGTAAATTAAACAACATCACGGTGGGATAAAGTACCAATAAAACTAAAAGGTTAATTTTCCATACAGGAGAGGAGTTGTTAACACTTTGTTTTATCCAACGGGTATAACTCTCGAAATTTGCTTCCCCTTGAAATTGATAACCATTATTTTCTTCCCGATAAAGTAATTCTCGTCTTTCTTTACTATCAATCCAGTGGATACAATTCTCTGGGGTATCAAATCGCAATATCGTTTCAAAAACAAGGGTTTCTCCCTTCTCCACTAATACAGGCAAATCTTCACTAATATAACCTTGATAATTTTTAGCCCGTGTTCTTAATTTTTCTTGAAATTGTAAGAAATTATCATAAGCTAAGGGATTAATCCTATGTACAAAACGATATTCAAAAAATTGATCAGATGTTTGGGGTAATAAAGAGAAAGAACTCATGATAAAAGATTGAATGGCAAAAAGAAACTTATAATCTAAGTTTATAACTAAAAAGTTTGAGATTATAACTTAAACATAATTTGTGATGCCATGATGGATAGTTTTTACATTGCCAGACACCACGAAGTTAACTACAAAATGGCGATTATTTTGTACTTCCGATTGTAAAACTTAATTACCAAAGGCTGGACTAAAACCGGCATCAAACGGCAAGTGAAATAATCCCGATAATAAACTTGAGATGATAACCCACTTCCCCATAAATCACGGTTATTGTAGACAAGATTTAAGAGGTTTAATGTTTGCAAATCTCCTAAACTTTTTTGCCCTTGAGGATTTGGAGAAATGCGATCGCCTTCAATAAAATTAAAACTGTATGAAAATATATTAGTATATTTGGCTTATTTTGAATACCTAACTTTAAGCCTAAAAATTATTTAAGAGTATTTTTAATTAAAGTTTAATACCCAATACTTGAGTATAAGCACCTTTAGCCTGAGTTACGCCAATAGTACGTTGAGAAGCCTCAATCATAGGTCGTCTTAAACTTACCACAATAAATTGAGCAGATTGTGCTTGTTGTTGAATCATTTTTGATAGTTTTTCTACATTTGCACCATCTAAAAACATATCAACTTCATCAAAGGCATAAAAAGGGGAAGGGCGATATCTTTGTAAAGCGAAAATGAAACTTAAAGCTGTCAAAGATTTTTCTCCTCCTGACATTGAACTTAATCTTTGCACTGGTTTTCCCTTCGGATGAGCGACTAAAGTTAAACCACCATTAAAAGGATTATTTTCATCCTCTAATTTTAAATAACCATCACCATCAGACAGAGTCGCAAAAATAGTTTTAAAGTTTTCATTTACCGCCGTAAAAGATTCGTTAAATGCTCTCAATCTTAAAGTGGTAAAATTTTCTACTCTTAATAACAATTCTGTCCTTTCTCCTGCTAAAGTTGTTAATTTTTCTGATAATTCTTTTAGTCTTTCCTGATTTTTTTCATACTCTTCTAAAGCTAACATATTAACTGGCTCTAAACTTTCTAATTTTTTCTCTCCTTTACGAATTTCTTGTTTAATTTGTTCTAGTTGATCTTGAAGACTATCAAAGGTAATTTTATGATTAATTTCGCTACTTTCACTAT
>NZ_VRZC01000237.1 GCF_016743215.1 Geminocystis sp. GBBB08 | reverse complement strand
GGATTTTGTTGTACAATATGAAATTGCTGAGTTGATAATATTTGTAAATTATTCCCTTGATTTTCTTCAGGAAAATAACACCAAAAATCATTGTCATTTATACTTAAATCTTGTTTTTTTAGTTCATATTTTCTTTCAATTAGAGTCCTCTCAAAATCTTGATTAATATTAGTTAAATTATCATCTAAATTTATATTTTCCCAAGCAATTTTTAGGTTATTATTAATTTCTTTAATTATATCTTGTTTAGCATTATTTTCAATAAAATCTATTAATTTGACTACTACTTGGTCATTTTTAAAGAATAGAACTGCCAATATTTGTAAATTTTTGTTAGTAGAAAAAAAAATTATTTTTTTGTTTTTATCTTTAAATTTTAATGAAAAACTTTCCCTAGTTTCATAAACTAATAAAAATTGGTGAAAATTTTTTAAAAAATCAGTTCTTATTTGAGAAGGTAAAGAATTGACTTTCAACCACAAATTAAAGGAAAAACTAATCACTAAATCTATTGAATTCATAAATTTAAAAACAACTACATTATTGAAATCAAAAGTACTTTTATACTCCCTCGACTAAGCCTTAAGCAGGTTTTGGAGGATTCTAGCTTCAGAGATTCGTTACTTGACAAAATTTACTTTGTTTTTGTATTAATCTTGTTCACTAGCTTTTTTTGAGACGGGCTATAGAACCATCACTAAAGATTTATTTTAACCTAAAAATCTTCTTATTTTTATTAACTTTATAATATAGCAATTCTATGTTCGTTGTGAGAATTATTTTTTCTTCTTCGAGAAGAGGCAACAGGGATAACATTGGAGATGTTTTTTAATAATAATTGATTTCCCAAAAATGATTTAGGATTGCTATAGCAATTTAATGCTTTTTTTGTGCTCTGGTTAAAAACCACGAAAAAAGAGCAATAAATCGTAACAGTTAGTGGTTAAATTAGTCAAAACCCTTGGCTATGAAATGAATTTTATAGCTAACAGGAAAGATTAATATAACTTAACTCAATTTCTGAGAAAAATGATCAAGTTTTTGATAATTTTTGATTTTTAACTAGAAAAAAAGAGCTATTTATTGAAAATTTCTAATTTCTAATAAATCTAAATTTTCTTCAAAAATGCGATCGATAGATAACATTTTACCGTCTTTTGTCATCATTTTATGGTCTTTTGTTGCCCTAATAATTCTTCCGTCTTCTAACTCATATTCAAAAACTTTTTGGATTCCTCTATCGTGCCATTGAGCGATATATTGAGTATAAATAAAGCCATTTTTATCGATACTATAAACTTGACAATGAAGGTTTTCTTCGACAATTTTACCAATAGGAATTGCCCCATATTCTACCGTTAAAATTTCTGTATCTGCACTTAAACAATATTCAGCAAATTGCACCATTTGTTTAAATAAATTCTCAGCAATTTCTTTTTTTACACCGTTTTTCATCGAACCATCAATAAAAATTTCCCGATGTTTTTCCATTTCTGAGGCTTTTTTCTTACCCATCGCCCGACGTAATAAATCTGCTTCTCCTAAAGAATAACCTGCTAAATCTTGTGCCATTTTCATAATTTGCTCTTGATACACAAGTACTGCGTAAGTTTCTTTTAAAATTGGTTCTAGTAAAGGATGATCATATTTTATTGCTTCTTTACCGTGTTTACGATGGATAAAAATAGGGATTAAACCAGCATCAAGAGGTCCAGGACGATATAAGGCTAAAATAGAAGAAATATCCTCAATGCCAGAGGGTTTCAAATCTTTAACAATTTGTTTCATACCGTCTGACTCAAGCTGAAAAATTCCTTCTAAATCTCCTCTTTCTAATAGTTTATGAGTTTGTGCTACATCATTAGGTAATTTTTTACTTGTGCCTTTAGCGATAATTTCTAAGGCTTTTCTTTCTCCTAAAGGTAATTCATCAACATCTATATCTAAATTTTGGTTTTGCTTAATTAAGTCAGCAGTTTTTTGAATTGTAGTTAAATTTTTTAAGCCTAAAAAGTCCATTTTTAATAAACCTAAAGACTCTAAATCTTCCATAAAATACTGAGTAATAACTGCCCCTTCATTATTTTTTTGTAAAGGGACAATTTCATCTAAAGGATCACTGGAAATAACTACCCCTGCCGCATGAACTCCAAATGTTTTATTCATTCCTTCAATTCTCATTGCCATGTTTAACCACCGCTTAACATGAGGCTCATTATCATATTTTTCTTTAAATTCTGGTGCCGGAGTTTCATCAGAAATCATCACTTTTAATTTAGCCGGTTTTCCCCTCGACACGGGAATTAATTTTGCCATATGATCAGCTTCAGCATAAGGAATACCAATAACTCTAGCCACATCTTTTAATACTGATTTCGAGGTTAATCGGTTAAAAGTAATGATTTGTGCTACTTTAGATTCGCCATATTTTTGAGTTACATATTTGATCATTTGCTCCCTTTTTTCTATGCAGAAATCCGTATCAATATCGGGCATAGATTTACGTTCAGGATTTAAAAATCTTTCAAATAATAAACCATGATGAACAGGATCAATATTAGTAATTCCTAAAGCATAAGCCACTAAAGAACCAGCCGCCGAACCTCGTCCTGGCCCTACGGGAATATGACTGTCTCTTGCATATTTAATATAGTCCCAAACGACTAAAAAATAAGTAGAAAAACCCATCATTTCCATCATTTTTAATTCATACTCTAAACGCTCTCGATATTCTGGGGAAATTTCATGACGTTGATAACATTTTAATCTTTTTAATAATCCTTCCCATGTGACTTCTTCTAAAAAACTTTCATGTGTGTGACCAGGAGGGACTTCATAGTTAGGAATGCGCGGTTCTCCTAATAAAGTATAAACTTTAATTTTATCGGCTATTTCTAAGGTATTGGTGATAGCTTTTTCAATGGTTTCACTATCAAGATGATCCCTAAATAATAACCTCATTTCTGCTTCTGATTTAAGGTATTCCGTGCCTGAATAACGCAGTCTTTTTAACTCCTCAATATTCTTATTTGTTTGAATACATAAAAGAGCATCATGGGCTTCTACATCATTACAGGAAATAAAATGAGAATCATTGGTTGCAACTATTTTTATGCCTAATTTATCACTAATTTTGACAATTTCCGTATTAACTATTCTATCTTCTTGTGAACCATGATCCTGAATTTCTAAATAAAAATCATCTTCAAAAACTCCTTTATACCACTTAGCAACTTCCCTTGCTCTTTTATAATCTCCTTGTAAAATTGCTTGGGGAATTTCTCCTCCTAAACAAGCACTTGTAACAATCAATCCTTCACGATATTCTTTTAATAAATCTTTATTAATACAAGGACGACTAAAAATACCTTTACCTTGCACTCCTTTTAGGTGAGAAATAGTTGTTAACTTGACTAAATTTTGATACCCTTTTTTATCTTTTGCTAAAACAATTTGGTGATATTTTCTAATTTTTTTATGTTTTTCTGTAATATCACCATTAATAACATACATTTCGTTACCGATAATCGGCTTAATGTTTTTATTACTACAATTCTTGATCAACTGTATTGCACCATACATCACACCATGATCTGTAACAGCGATGGCAGGCATATTCAATTGTATTGCACGTTCAACCAAAGCAGGAATTTGAGAAGCACCATCAAGAAGACTATAATCAGTATGGATATGTAAACCAACAAAAGACATTAATTAATCGTTCACAATTGAAAACTACTAATCTATCTTACTGAGATCTTGACCTTTTTTGACGGAGGTTGTTTCTTGTGCCTCTGAATCTTGCTCATTTTCAGGGAGAGTTTCTTGATTAAGGTTTTCATCCCAGTCAGAATCATAGCGATTCCAAGGCAAAATGGGTTTATTGGGCAAATGATCTGTTAACACCGTGATATTATCAAGATCAGGCTCAGGTATTTTAATTTTAGGTTCATCATTGTCATGATTGGATGTTTGATTACAATTAGAGTCATTATTCATAGCATCCCTTAAGCTGGTTTCAAGTAAGATTAATTTGATCAAATTTGTTTCCTAGTTAATTCTATTTTAAAGTAAAAACTGGCACAAAATAGGTCACAAAAATATGTAACATAATACAAATAGCAATAGTTAAAGTCGTATAAGCTGAGTAAATTAAAGATTGAGAAATATCATCAATTCTTCTTTTATTTGCCTTATAAATTTCTACAAAATTAGCCATCATTTGTAATTGATATTCTTGGGGAGATAAAGTTAAATAACGTTCTAAGAATTTGTTATCTTCTAAGTTAGGACTGATAATTACTTGACGGGGTAAAAAAGCATTAATTAATAAAATAAAATTGATTAAAAATCCCAAAACTTCTAAAAAACTAAAAACCCCGGGTATATAAATTAAGCGAGAAATACTTAAACTGGTTAATAATGCACCATTGACAACAAAAAGAATATTTAATTTAGTAGTTAAAGTATGGGATTGATCTTGTTGTTCTTGAG
>NZ_VRZC01000236.1 GCF_016743215.1 Geminocystis sp. GBBB08 | reverse complement strand
CAGACAATCAAGCATCAATTAATATTGGCAAAAAAGGACTAGAAATTCTTGGAATTAGTCCATCCAAGCTACTGGTAGAACATCAGAAAGTTACGGCTAAGTCTGAAAATTTCAGATTTGAGAAATCGCGGATACATCAATGACGTTAGTTGTTGAGCCTAGCAACCCTCTACAGTTAACTTTGTTTGAGTGGAGTAATAACCAAGTAATTGGCTGTTCAGAATCCCCCGTTCGTCAGCTTAACGGGTGAGTATGTCAATGCTATATATATAAACCTGATAATTTCACTCTTTTAAAAACAACTTAAACCATCCCCTACGCCAAAAATAAAAAGTCATTATCCCAGCAATAACTAACATTAAAAATAAACAGGCAAAATATCCCCATTTCCATGTTAATTCAGGCATATATTGAAAATTCATTCCATAAAGTCCAGCGATAAAAGTTAAGGGAATAAAAATACTAGAAATGATAGTTAATAAAGTGATTACTTCATTCATTTTATTACTCATAGATGATATTAAAACATCCATTAAACTAGATGCTAATTCTCGATAAGTTTCTAAAATATCTAATATTTGAATAGTGTGATAGTAACAATCTCGAAAATAAATATAAACTTCTGAAGAAATTAAATTATTATCTTCTCTAGTAAGGGCATTAAATAAATTACGAAGAGGCCAAATTGACCGTCTTAAAGACAATAATTCTCTTCTTACATTATAGATTTCTTGCAAGGTTTCTTTACTAGGATCTAATACTATTTGATCTTCTAAATCTTCGATTCTTTCTCCATAATCTTCTAATACCGGAAAGTAGTTATCTATTAATGTATCTAATAATAAATAAGCTAAATAATCTGCACCTAATTGTCTTACTTTACCTTGATTAAGTTTTATGCGTTCTCTTACTTTTAGAAAATCATCGATATTATCTTCTTGGAAAGTCAATAAATAATTTTTTCCTAAGATAAAACTAATTTGTTCAGAAGTAAAACCCATTTCATCTTGGTTAGGTTTAATGGAGTGCATTATTATTAATAATTGTTCTGAATAATCTTCTATTTTTGGTCGTTGAGGAACGCTGACAACATCTTCTAAAATTAAAGGATGTAATTGAAAAACTTGTCCAATTTCTCGTAAAATATTCTCTGTTCCTAATCCTTGAATATCGGCCCAAGAAACTAAATTATTTGTCAGGCAAGAAAAGCAATCTTCTGGTTTAACATTTACTAGACGATAAGCATTATTTTGGTCATATTCAATCAAAGTTATATTAGAAGGTAAAGCCGAA
This sequence comes from Geminocystis sp. GBBB08, assembly GCF_016743215.1. Classification (GTDB taxonomy): domain Bacteria; phylum Cyanobacteriota; class Cyanobacteriia; order Cyanobacteriales; family Cyanobacteriaceae; genus Geminocystis. The sequence continues at coordinate 3,215 of NZ_VRZC01000236.1, read as the reverse complement.
GGATCGATCGTAATACTACCAGGTTCGCTACCCGGTTCATCATAAGAATAATCAAAATAGTCTTCTTCTTCTTCTATGGGTAAATTCGATGACAACATAAAATATAACCTAAGAATTATTATGAAGTATAAACAAAAAATACAAGTTCCACTTGAAACGCTTTTTCATTTTCATTCTCTAATTTTAATTTACCTCAAAACTATGATAAATAAGAATTTCAGCAATTAAATAAATTTTGTAGGGTGGGCAACGCCCACCAAATAGTATTTTAATGGAACTATAGCTTTCTTAAATTGTTTCATTCTTATTTGAAATGACTATACAATTTATTCTGTTCAAGTACCTATTACTTAAATTAAAGAGGACCTAATCCCACTTTTGGAGCATAAATAGCACGATCTCCTAATTCATGTTCAATGCGTAATAAACGGTTATACTTTGCAACCCTCTCGCTACGACACAAAGAACCAGTTTTAATTTGTCCTGCCCTAGTTGCTACCGCTAAATCAGCTATAGTAGTATCTTCCGTTTCTCCCGAACGATGACTGATCACAGAACGATAACCTTTACGAGTAGCTAATTCAATAGTTTGGAGCGTTCCCGTTAAAGTACCGATTTGATTGAGTTTGATTAAAATAGCGTTAGCGATGCCTAAATCAATACCCTTTTGCAAACGAGTAATATTCGTCACAAATAAATCATCCCCCACTAACTGAATTTTAGAACCAAGTTTTTCTGTAAGTAATTTCCAGTTATCCCAATCATCTTCATGTAAAGCATCTTCAATAGAAATAATCGGATATTTACTGACTAAACCTTCTAAATAATCAATAAATTCTACCGGAGAATGATCCGAACCATCATAATTATATTGACCATTATTATAGAACTCACTAGCAGCAACATCCATCGCTAAAGCAACTTGCTCACCCGGTTTATACCCTGCTAATTCGATCGACTGAATTAACAAATCTAAAGCCTCTTGGTTAGAGCCTAAATTAGGAGCGTATCCCCCCTCATCACCTACCCCAGTCAGTAGATTTTTTTCCTTTAAAACCTTGCTCAAAGAAGCAAAAATTTCTGCACCCCAACGTAAACCTTCAGAAAAAGTTTCTGCCCCCACAGGCATAATCATAAATTCCTGAAAATCAACGTTATTATTAGCATGACTACCGCCATTAATAACATTCATCATCGGCACTGGTAATACATTAGCCAAAGGACCACCTAAATAACGATAAAGAGGAATTTGTAACTCTCCAGCAACGGCCTTGGCATTAGCTAAAGAGACTGCTAAAATAGCGTTAGCCCCTAAATTTTTTTTATTGGGAGAGCCATCAAGATTAATCATCGCCTCATCAACACCCACTTGATCAAAAGCATTAAGATCAAGTAAAGCAGGTTCGATTTTATCAAGAATATTCTCAACGGCTTTTAAAACACCATTACCGCCATATCTTTGAGCATCGCCATCTCGTAATTCATGAGCTTCAAAACTACCCGTAGAAGCACCACTAGGCACTTGTGCCAAACCAACAGAACCACTTTCTAAACGAACTTCCGCTTCCACAGTAGGCCTTCCACGAGAATCTAAAATTTCTCTAGCTGTAATTTCTTCAATTAACATTGATTGCTGTTCTAACATTAATACCTCCTATTTCTAGTGAATTATTGAATAAAATCTACCCCAATGATACTCTTAGAACTGTCAAAAATCACGAAAATTTCTTCTTTATTCCGATTAAATTCTAAATCCATAATTACTACGTCCGTATCATCACCCTTAGAGCCATTTCTAACCGTTGTCCTTGTAATTCCTTTAAATTCTCCGTTAGCTTTCACAAAATTATCCCAACGTGCTTGTAACTGTTTAGGGGTAATATTTTCTTTTAAAAATGGGTGAAGGTAAAATCTAGCTTCCGCAGAATTGCCACTAACTAAAGAATCAATAAAATTACGAGAAATATCATCTATATTTTGGTTAGTAGGAATATCAACTCCAATAACTTCACCTTTCTTGTTAAAAATAATAATCCACTCTTGAGTTACTTTGTCAAAATTAAGACTAAAAACCGCTAAATCACTATTAGGTGTATTAATTTGTTTAAAATCCTTGATGCCTTTAAAATTACCATTTTGTTTATTGGTATTATTCCAAATTTGCTTTATCATATCCTGAGAAATTTCTTCTCGTAATTGTGATGAGAATAATGAAGGGATAGATTGAAATTTTTGAGTAAAAAATAAATCAATAATTTTTTTCCCTTTAGCTTCAAGATTGCTAGAATTGTCTTGATTATTGGTTTGAGAGATTAATGTTAAATTTTGAGATTTTTCTGCATAACTAGAAGTTTGATAGCTCAACCCCCCTAATACGATAGAAAAACAACTCACCACTATGAATCGACTAATTTTCATGAAAATAAACTACTAGATAGGTTAGTTAATGGTAACTAAATAATTTAATAACCAATAATAAATTTTAGTCTTCATTGTTTCTTTTGATTATCCTTTTTTTCTGAAATTAGCAGTAATTTATTTTGAGATTCTTACCTTGATAATTTTGTATAGCGTTTTCCATTATGGTGATCTCTCTATAAATCTTGCTAACAAAGGGCGGCCATCCCCTTGCCCGTACCTCGCTTATGAGAAAATTGCTATAATGTTAATAAAAACCTTTTGTTGACTCATTGTACCTCATAAAACTCTCACGGCGATCGCCATAATCAAATTCTTAATCAAGATTACATTTAATTTTAAACTATCCAAATTTTGTCCTAAGCTGGTTTGAATCTAAAGAGATCGAATAGTTACTTTTTTTAACAACTCAATATCATTAAAAATATAGTCAAAAAAAGAAATTTATAGTAGAATAATCATAATATCTCAAAAGCCATTGACTACTTAAACTAAGGTGAAAAGCCTCTTCAAGTGTCCAATTTTTCAGTAAATAAATGAAAATCACCTCTACAGGAGAAAGCAGGTAGGTTAAGTACGAGGTAATTAAATTAGAGATTTAAAAGTTAAACAAAAGCAGTTCCAAATACTTTAAGTTAATGGAATAGAGGGATTAGGAGTAATCCCATTTAGGGTTTTAACTGTTTGCGATAATCGGTAGAAAATATGCTAAAATCGATTAAAACCAAAAGCCAATGACTTTTAATTACTGGTGAAAATCCGTGCTTTACCACGTCACTGATGTTAAGTCAGAAACC
>NZ_VRZC01000235.1 GCF_016743215.1 Geminocystis sp. GBBB08 | reverse complement strand
AATAACTATAGCAAAAGTATGATACCTATTATCATTTTGATTGCGACTTTTATCGAAAAATAAACAACAATTTAAAACAATTTCCCTAGCACAAAGATTTAATTCTAAATGTTGATAAGTATTAAAAGTAATAAAATAAATTGAACCATCTAACTCCCAATGAGGCAAAAATCTTCTTTTAATTTTCAGAGGAGAATCACTAAAATTCATAGATTATTACAATAATTAACTTTCTAATTTTATAATATACAATCTGTGAAACAGCCTTCTAGGCTGTAATTAATACAGGCAAGATGCCTGTTTCACGGTTACTGTTACTATTGGTTTGGTTTTGATCGATAAGATGCCTGTTTTACGATTAGGTGATTGAGAGATTAGCCTAGTTCGCAATACAATAGCAGAATGTGAAAATATTATATTAACTAATTTCCTTCCCTATGACTGAACCGAAAAACTATAAAGATACAGTAAATTTACCAAAAACAGGCTTTGACATGAGAGCCAATGCTGTCAAAAAAGAGCCAGAATTACAGGAGTTTTGGGCAAAAGAGCAGGTTTATGAGAAATTAGGTCAAAACAATCCTAAAGACCTTTTTATCCTTCACGATGGTCCACCCTACGCTAATGGTAGCTTACACATGGGTCATGCCTTAAACAAAGTTCTTAAAGATATTATTAATAAATATAAATTATTACAAGGTTATAAAGTTCGTTATGTACCAGGTTGGGATTGTCACGGATTGCCGATCGAGCTTAAAGTATTACAAAGTTTATCCAGTAAAGAAAGAGAAGCCTTAACCCCCATTACTCTCCGTCATAAAGCCCGTGATTTTGCCCTTAAAGCCCAACAAGAACAAGCAGAAGGGTTTAAACGATATGGCATCTGGGGTGATTGGGAAAATCCTTATTTAACCCTATTACCAGAATACGAAGCCGCCCAAATCGAAGTATTTGGCAAAATGGCATTAAACGGTTATATCTATCGTGGCTTAAAACCCGTTCATTGGAGTCCTAGTTCACAAACCGCCTTAGCTGAAGCTGAGTTAGAATATCCAGAAGGGCATACCTCTCGCAGTATCTACGCCGCTTTTAGCATCACTAAATTAAGCGAAAAAGCCTCCCATTTAGCGGAATTTATGCCCAATTTAGCCGTAGCTATTTGGACTACAACTCCTTGGACAATCCCCGGTAATCTCGCCGTTGCTGTTAATAGTAATTTAGATTATGCTGTGGTAGAAATCATGTATCCTCAAGTTCCTGCACAAAGGGGTACTATACCTCTTATTCCAGCATCTTTTGACGGAGAGTTTGAATTTCCTTACTCAGAAGAAGAAAGTGAGTGGATACCACAATTTATTATTGTTGCCAAAGATTTAGTAGAAAGTTTAAGGAAGACTTTTGATTTAGTATTAGACATCAAAACCGTTATCAAAGGTGCAGACTTAGAATTATCCACCTATAAGCATCCCCTTTTCGATCGAGAAAGTCCAGTAGTTATCGGCGGTGATTATATTACTACAGAATCAGGTACTGGATTAGTACATACTGCCCCTGGTCATGGTTTAGAAGACTATATAACAGGACAAAAATATAACTTACCAATTCTCTCTCCAATAGATGATAAAGGGAACTTTACAGAAGAAGCAGGAGAATTTCAAGGGTTAAATGTGTTAAAAGAGGCAAATCAAGGGATTATTGACGCTTTAACTGCAAAAGGTAGCTTACTCAAAGAGGAAGCCTACGCCCATAAATATCCCTACGATTGGCGTACTAAAAAACCGACAATTTTCCGTGCTACAGAACAATGGTTCGCCTCCGTTGATGGTTTCCGTGATTTGGCATTGAAGGCAATTAAAGAGGTTAAGTGGATTCCTTCTCAGGGTGAAAATCGTATTACTCCAATGGTTGGCGATCGCAGTGACTGGTGTATTTCTCGTCAACGCAGTTGGGGTTTACCGATTCCCGTGTTTTACGATGAGGAAACAAATGAACCATTATTGAACGAGGAGACGATTAACCACGTTAGAGATATTATCAGGGAAAAAGGCTCTGATGCTTGGTGGGAGTTGTCGGGAGAGGAATTGTTACCCGAAAGTTATCGCAACAACGGCAAAACCTACCGTAAGGGTATGGATACGATGGATGTATGGTTCGATTCTGGTTCATCTTGGGCGGCGGTTGCCAATCAACGGGAGGAGTTGAAATACCCTGTGGACTTGTATTTGGAAGGATCGGATCAACATCGGGGCTGGTTTCAGTCGAGCTTATTAACCAGTGTAGCAGTTAACGGCATCGCTCCTTACAAAACTGTGTTAACTCATGGTTTCGTGTTGGATGAAAAGGGGATGAAGATGAGTAAATCACTGGGTAACGTTGTCGATCCGAATCTTATCATCAATGGTGGCAAAAATCAGAAACAACAACCGCCCTATGGTGCAGATGTACTGCGTTTATGGGTGTCTTCTACGGACTATTCTGGGGATGTGCGCATCGGGGATAATATCATCAAACAACTTGCAGACGTTTATCGTAAAATTCGTAATACCGCCCGTTTTTTAATTGGTAATTTGCACGATTTTGATCCTAAAAAAGACGCAGTTAGTTATGAAAATTTACCCGAATTAGATAAATATATTCTCCACGAAACTCATTTAGTTTTTAGTGAAATTACAGAAGCATTTGAAAGTTATCAATTCTTTAAATTCTTCCAAAAAGTACAAAATTTCTGTGTAGTTGATCTCTCTAATTTTTACCTCGATATTGCTAAAGATAGACTCTATATTTCTGATCTTAATTCTCCCCGTCGTCGTAGTTGTCAAACTGTTATGGCAATCATTCTCGAAAATCTAGCAAGAGCGATCGCACCTGTTTTATGTCACATGGCGGAAGATATTTGGCAAAATCTCCCCTATAATAAGCCCTATAATTCAGTTTTCGAGAGTGGTTGGGTAAAATTAGAGGCGGATTGGGTGAAAAGCCCTGAATTTGCTCACAAATGGGCGGAATTACGCAAGATTCGCACGGGGGTGAATAAGGTTTTAGATGATGCTCGTAATCAAAAGGCGATCGGTGCATCCTTAGAGGCAAAAGTTTTGATGTATGACACCACTGGCAAGTTGATGGAAACCTTAACCAGCCTCAACCCTAGGGGGGGTGTGAATGATGGTAACAGGGTTGATGAGTTGCGTTATCTTCTCCTTGTGTCACAAGTGGAGCTTGGTACCGATGAATCGGCTTTAAATGTCAGTCAATATCTAGGTGATATTCAGCTTGAGGAGACTACTTTAAAGGTTGCCGTTGTTAATGCTGATGGTCATAAGTGCGATCGATGCTGGAATTATTCTACCACAGTGGGTACTTTTAGCGATGAACCTTTAATTTGCGACAGGTGCAAGGAAGCCTTAACAGGTAATTTCTAAACAAATGGGGTGGGAATCTCTCACCCTTTTAAACAAAAATTTAATATGACTGGTATTCAGAAAAAAATACTAAAAGATTCTCGTGAAAGTCTATTTGCAAAACATATTGATGGCACTCCACAAGTAAAAAGATTACTCAAAAAAGAAGGTAAAGCCCATGTTTTTAATGATTTAGAAACAATGGAAAGAGTGATAAAAGCTATCATAGAAAAAGGTGAACAAACAAGCATTGAAGATCATAATGATTATTATGAAAGATATGGACTTTATTTTTCTCAACCCATAGGCTATCAAATTAGAAATGATGGCACAAAAATTCCTCTTTATTATGCTGAAATAAAAATTATTAAAGGAACAAATATTTATCATGTTATCCCAAGAACAAAACCCCGTAATATTAAATAATAATTGGCAATTTGTCGAGTTGTGGATTGATACAATTATTTTCCCACCTCGAATTTTAATGTTAATAGGAGATAATGACGGAAAGTATCAAGTTTATGATCCTGCACAACAGTATAAATCAATATTTTCTAGTAATAATTATGATGATGTTAATTCGTGGTTATTAGAGGATGAATATGAAAAAGTAGATGGTAAAATTCTAGCTGATGAGTTTATGTAATAAAAAATGTCATGTCAAATTTAGAAAAAGGCTTACTGGCTTTTGAAGAGAAAAAATATCAAGAAACTCTTACCTTATTAAAACCATTGGCAGAAGAAGGAAATCCAGAAGCACAATGTATTTTAGGAAATATTTATCATTTAGGTTTAGGGGTAAATCATAATATTCAAGAAGCAATTAAATGGTATAAAAAATCAGCAAAACAAGGCTATTTAATAGCTGAGAATAACTTAAAAACAATTTACTTAATGGAGGAAATAGATAAAGAAGTATTCGCCGGTAATGTCTAATTTATTGACTAGGATGGAGATTTAAACATTTTGTATGAAAAATAGTCATTTTATGAAATGTGTTTTTTGTGCTTCAGACAAATCTAAAATTCGCTATATTTCTCGAAGTTATGGAAATGAGGATGAACTTTTTATCATTGAAAATATACCTTTAATGAGTTGTCTTTGATTGTG
>NZ_VRZC01000234.1 GCF_016743215.1 Geminocystis sp. GBBB08 | reverse complement strand
CATCAACAGTTAGATCAGTTAGTGATGAAGGCTTATAATTTTGATGAAAATGAGGATTTATTAACTCAAATCTTAACTTTAAATTTGGCGATCGCCGATTCAGAAAAATAGATTAGGTAATCATTCATAGTCAAAAATTCCGAAAATAAATTAAGAATGCAGAAAAATGAAACTTTGATTAAGTAAAAAACGTCATTAATTAAAAGTTAATCAGATTAAGTTACTAAATCTTAACATCATGAAAAATAAATCTTTAATAATTTCTATAGCCTTATTAAGCACATTATTATTGACTACTTATCGACAACCGTCTAACGCTGAAATAAAAATCGAATCAGGAAAACACACTATAATCGAGAGGAATGATAGAAGTGCTAATTCTTTAGACTGGAATGGCACTTATGAAGGTGTTGTGCCATGTGCTAGTTGCGAAGGTATTAAAACTACTTTAACCTTAAATCAAGATCTTTCTTTTGTGCTATTAACGCAATATTTAGGAAAAAGTGAAGAAGTGTTTGAGGTGAAAGGCACTTTTAAATGGAATGAAGAGGGAAATACAATAACTTTAGACAGTATAAAAGATGCACCAAATCAATTTTTGGTGGGGGAAAATATGTTATTTCAATTGGATATGTCAGGGAAGAGAATTACTGGAGATTTAGAAGATAAATATATGTTGAGTAAAGTTAACAATCAAGAAGTAACGATGGAGAATACTCGGTGGGAATTAGTGGAAATCATGGGTAAACCGGTGATAAAAAACGAAACTCAAAGAGAGGCTATTTTTATTACTTTTAATAAGGAAAAAAATAGAGTAAATGGTTTTAGTGGGTGTAATAACTTTATGGGAGGTATTGAAATAAAAGAAGGAAATCGGCTTAAATTTGAGCAAATGGCTTCAACGATGATGGCTTGTGAAAATATGGAAATAGAAAGCACTTTTTTACAAACATTACAGCAAGTGGATAATTATGGGATGAAAGATAATGTTTTAAGTCTTAATCGTGGGAAAATGGCTCCATTATTAAAATTTATTGCCCGTTAATTTCCTGAGAAATCAAAGAAGAAATTAGACACGAGTGCAAAATAAAAACATAATTAAATTGAGGCAGTTTATCATCAATTATCGCAACTATGCCTTGATGTCTAGTGCCTCTTGCCTGACTTGGTGCAAGAAGTCTATTGAAAGAAAGCCCTTGAGACATTTTGATGTTATTCAGGAAAGAAAAGGTTAATATTTCCTTCAAAGTCTGGTAATAAAGGAGAATTTAAAACATCATTTTTAAATAATGTTGCTGATAATACTAATTTTGCCTGTTGTCGGCGATATACTTCTACTTGATTAAGAAAACGATCAACTATCCAATATTCTTGAACTCCTTGCACAGAATATAACTTTAGTTTAACTTCTCGATCTCGCTTTTCTTGATTTGTACCTGGAGAAATTACTTCTACCACCAACTCGGGTGCGGCGATTAAATGCCCTGCGGAATCTTCGATTTGTGCTAATCTTGCTTTACTTACCCACACTAAATCGGGGATAACACTATCAGTCTCGGAGAAAATGATACCGGGGGCGATAATTGTTTCTCCTAAACCCGTTTTTTGATTCCAATTTTCTAATTGAAAAATAATTCTACCAATAATTTGTTGATGTTTACGATGAGGGCTACGAGTCACAAATAAATCTCCATCAATAATTTCATAATATTTATCTTCTGAATCAGGAAACACATCTAAATCAGAAATCGTCCAAATAACCTTGTCAATAGCTTGAGTCATAATAAACCATTAAGTAAAGACTATTTTTAGTATAAATTAGCAATGGGGAATAGTTATTAGTTATTACCTGAAATCTTAAACCTTAAACCTGAAAGAAATTAACAAAACGTTACAATAATTGATCTAACATGAAGCAATTTTAAGAGAAAATAATTAGGGTATAATCTGAAACTCAAAGAAAATACCGATCGAAAATATTTGTTTGAGAATTATGTTCAAAAAAGTTTTTTTAATGTTACTGGCGGGGATTATTATTGCATGGCAGTCTTTTACTGGTAATGCAAATGCCCTGAGTTTAAATGAAAATATTCGTACTGTGCCTTTAAATGAAGATGGTACTTCTATTACATTATCTAATCAAGAAGTCCAAGTTGGTTCAAGACTTTTTATTGACAATTGTGCACAATGTCACATTCAAGGTAAAACGAAAACCAATCCTAACGTGGGTTTAAGTAAAGAATCTTTGGCTAATGCCATCCCCGCTAGAGATAATTTACTTGGTTTAATTGATTATATTAAGCATCCTACTTCTTATGATGGTGAAGAAGATCTTTCTTTATTCCATTTAAGCACCGAACGTCCTGATCTTTGGCCCGAAATTCGTAACTATACTGATGAGGATATTAAAGCTGTTGCTGGTTATATCTTAACTCAAACTAACTCTGATCCTAAATGGGGTAAACGTTCACTTATCGAACCGTAATACACTGGTTAAAGAAATAACTTGATATTGATGAAGGTGAAAATAGAAGACTAGGAGACTAGGAGACTAGGAGACTAAAAAATTTTTGGTTGAAAAACCACCACATCGTAACATCAAATTATGCCCTTAATGACTATAATTAACAATTAACAATTAACAATCCTAAAATATATTTTAATTCCTCATTCCTCATTCCTCATTTCTCATTCCTGATTTATCATTTGTCATTTGTAAATAGATAGTAATTCCTTATTCCTCATTTCTAATTCCTTGTCTGTATGGCAACCGTTACCCTCGAAAATATTTCTCGCTCTTTTAATAAGGTTAAAGTTGTCTCTGATATTACGTTTCAAGTGCCTGATGGAGAATTTTGGGTGTTAGTTGGCCCTTCCGGTTGCGGTAAATCAACTATACTAAGATCGATAGCAGGGCTTGAATTTATAACTGAAGGTAATTTATTCTTTGATAATGTGTTAATGAATGCCATTCCAGCTAGAGAAAGAGATGTAGCAATGGTTTTTCAGAATTATGCTTTATACCCTCATCTCACGGTAGCAGAAAATCTGAGTTTTGGCTTAAAAATGCGTGGTGAAAAAAAACAAGTCATCGCTGAAAAGGTAGAGTTTGTTTCGCAAATTCTTGATATTAACCACTTATTAAGTCGCAAACCGAAACAGTTGTCAGGTGGGCAACAACAACGAGTAGCATTAGGTAGAGCTATTATTAGACAACCTAAAGTATTCTTATTAGATGAACCATTATCCAATTTAGATGCACAATTACGAGATCAAACACGCACAGAATTAAAAAAACTTCATAATAAGGTTGGCATTACCACTATTTATGTAACTCATGATCAAGTGGAAGCCATGACATTAGGAGATCGCTTAGTAGTATTAAATCAAGGAAAAATACAACAAATCGGCACACCAGCAGAAATTTATAATCACCCTGTTAATAAAATGGTAGCGACATTTTTAGGCACACCAGCCATGAATATTATCCCCGTTACTTATCATGATGGTGCATTTTGGATTAACGAACAACAGTCTCTTTCTTTAAATTCTTCATTGACGGAAAAAATCCCTTTTAATAATGGGCAAGGTTGGGATTTGGGCCTTCGCCCCGAATTTATTACCGTAATTAATGATAATCAAGAAAAATCTGGCAATACTATTTTACTAGAAGTAGAAGTTATCGAACCTTTAGGTAAAGAAATTCTTGTCACTGCAACGATTATCGATTCGGATATAAGCATTAATTTATTGTTACCGATTCAATGGGCGGGGAAAAGAGGCGATCGTCTCAAGGTAGAATTCAACTTAGATAAATTATATCTTTTTGATCCAACCACAGGAATGATTAGGAATTAAAAATGAGGAATGAAAATAAATTATGTCTCGTATCCTCATTAACCAATATTGCCGAGATTTAGAAACCAGAATCCGTTATGGTGGTAGTCGCAATGAAAGCTCAGTCAGATTTGCCTTTGCTACCCTACTAAATGGTTATTGTAAACCTCGTAATTTTATCTTAGTTGATGAGTTAACGATTAAAAGTCGCATCAATACTTCTATTCGCCCTGCTTAACAAGGGGGGTTGGGGGGATCAAAATCTTCCTAATCAACAATTCATCGAGGCAAGGGATAAATTCCTCAAAAAATGACTACCAATTTTTTTCTTAAGGCTTCCATACATAAAGCAACACGGAAATTCATTTTTCCTTTATCTAATAAATCTAATCCTAGTTTTATTTTTATTTTTTCGATATGTTTTTGTGTAGTTCTGTCTGAAAGGTTTAATTTCAAGGCGATCTCTTTATCCTGTAATGATTCTTTACATAACAACTCCAGAATTTGTAACTCTGTGGAATTGAATTCTAATTTATCTCGCAAATCTGACGGTAAAGTTAACAACCCTTCTAAGGCATTTTTAGCACCATCTAAAAAGAATTGTCGCCGTTGCATTTTAGATACTACAGAAAATCCCCCTTGATGGTTACTAATTTTTGAGATGTAAGGAGGTAATAAACTTCGT